>JAFEDP010000296.1 GCA_018241545.1 Pseudomonadota bacterium | reverse complement strand
GCGAGCGGCGGCGGGCCGCCGCGCGTCGCGGCGCAGCCGCCGATCAGCAGGGCGGCCGCGGCGAGCACTGCGCGACGCGGGAGCGAGCAGCGGCCACGCGGGGCCGGCGCGGCGGCGCCGCGATGCCCGGGTCGACGCGGTTTCCCGTACACTCGGCCGCCGATGCAGTGGCTGCTCTCGCTCATCCTCACCGCCTTCATGTTCGCCTCCACGGCCGCGTATGCCGTCGTGGTGCTGGCGGTCGCGTGGTTCCTGCCGTACTCGACCTGCTACGAGGTCGTGCGGGTCTGGGCGCGGATGCAGCTGGGCGCGGCGCGCCTGCTGTGCGGCCTCGACTACGTCGTCGAGGGCGCCGAGCACATCCCGCCCGGGGCCCACATCTCCATGTGGCGGCACTCCTCGGCATGGGAGACCGTCGCCCAGATGCTGATCTTCCCGCCGCAGGCCTGGGTGCTCAAGCGCGAGATCCTGTGGATCCCGGTGATCGGCTGGGCGACGCGGCTGATGCGCCCGATCGCGATCGACCGCTCGGCGCACCGCGCGGCGGTGAGCCAGGTGATCGAGCAGGGCCAGCGGCGCCTCGCCGAGGGGATCTGGGTGCTGCTCTACCCCGAGGGCACGCGCGTGCCGGTGGGCGAGCGGCGCCGCTACGGCATCAGCGGCGCGGCGCTCGGGGTCGCCGCCGGCTGCCAGATCGTGCCGGTCGCGCACAACGCCGGTCGCTACTGGGCGCGGCGCGGGCTCCTCAAGCGCCGCGGCACGATCCGGGTGGTCATCGGCCCGCCCGTCGACTGCGCCGGGCGCGACGCGCGTGAAGTGATCGAGGAGGTTCGCGCCTGGATCGACGGCAAGACCGCCGAGCTCGGCGGCTGAGGGCAGCGGCGCTCAGTGCAGCTTGATCTGCGGCTCGGTGCGCCGCGTGATCAGGCGCGCCAGCGTGTCGAGGAACACCTTGGCGAAGCCGTGCAGCGCGAGCTCGTGCATCTTGTAGAGCGACAGGTACATCAGCCTCGCGAAGTAGCCCTCGATCATCAGGCTGCGCCGCGTGATCGAGTCCATGAGGCTGCCGACCGTGCTGTAGCGGCCGAGCGAGACCAGCGAGCCGAAGTCGCGGTAGCGCCAGGCCGGCAGTGGCCGGCCGTCGAGGCGCGCGATGAGCGCGCGCGCGAGGTGACTGGCCTGCTGGTGCGCCGCCTGCGCGCGCGGCGGCACGTTGCCTCCCTTGCCGGGCCAGGCGCAGGCCGCGCAGTCGCCGAGCGCGAACACGTCGGGGTCGCGCGTGCTCTGCAGCGTCGGCAGCACCACGAGCTGGTTGGAGCGGTTGGTCTCGAGCCCGGCGAGCCCCTGCAGGAAGTCGGGGGCCTTGACGCCCGCGGCCCACACGACGAGCGCCGCCGGCACGAAGCGCCCGGCCGCGGTGCGCACGCCGTCGGGGGCGATCTCGACGACCCGCTCGCCGGTCAGCACCTCGACGCCGAGGTCCTCGAGCAGGCGGCGCGTCGCGGTGGCAAGGCGCTCGGGCAGGGCCGGCAACAGGCGCGGCGCAGCCTCGAGGATCGTGATCCTGAGGTCGCGCTCCGGGTCGATGCGCCGGAATCCGTAGGCGACGAGCTCGCGCACCACCTTGTGCAGCTCGGCGGAGAGCTCGACCCCGGTCGCGCCGGCGCCGATGATCGCGATGCCGAGCGCGCCCGGCGCGAGCGGTGCCGCGTCAAGGTCGGCCCGGAGGCAGCTGTTGAGCAGGCGCGCGTGGAACCGCGCCGCCTGCTCGGCCGAGTCGAGCGAGATCGCGTGCCGCGCGGCGCCGGGCGTGCCGAAGTCGTTGGTCTGGCTGCCGATCGCGATCACGAGCGTGTCGTAGGGCACCTCGCGCGCCGGCACGACCTCGCGGCCCTCCGCGTCGACGACCGCCGCGAGCCGCACGCGGCGGGCGTCGCGGTCGAGGCCCACCATCTCGCCCTGCTGGTAGCGGAAGCCGTGCCAGTGCGCCTGCGCGAAGTAGGTGAGCTCGTGGTCACCCGGATCCATGGTGCCGGCCGCGACCTTGTGCAGCAGCGGCTTCCACACGTGGGTGCGGCCGCGGTCGATCAGCGTCACCTCGGCGCGGCGGCGCCGGCCGAGCCGGTCGCCGAGCCGGGTCACGAGCTCGAGCCCGCCTGCGCCGCCGCCGACGACGACGATGCGGTGCAGCGGCGCCGCGTTCATCGCCCCGCCCCGCTCAAGGCGGCGCCGTGCTGGCGGCGGTCTGGCCGAAGAGGATCTTCTTCGCCTCCTCGGTCATGGTCGCCGGCCGCTTGAACTCGTCGGCGCGCGCGTAGGCGCGCACGGTGGCCGGCCGGGCGGCGACTGCCTCGAACCAGCGCTTGAGGTGCGGGAAGTCGGCGAGGTTCTGCTTCTGCACTTCCCACGGCACGATCCACGGGTAGATCGCCATGTCGGCGATGGAGTACTCGGGACCGGCGACGTACGCGTGCGCCGCGAGGCGCCGGTCGAGCACGCCGTAGAGCCGGTTGGTCTCCTTGGTGTAGCGCTCCATCGCGTACGGGATCTTCTCCGGGGCGTAGCGGTTGAAGTGGTGGTTCTGGCCGGCCATCGGGCCGAGGCCGCCGACCTGCCAGAAGAGCCACTCGAGTACCGTCTTGCGCGCGCGCATCTCCCTCGGCAGGAAACGGCCGGTCTTCTCGGCGAGGTACACGAGGATCGCTCCGGACTCGAACACCGAGATCGGCTCGCCGCCGTCGGCCGGCGCGTGGTCGGTGATCGCCGGCATGCGGTTGTTCGGCGAGATCGCGAGGAAGGCGGGCCTGAACTGCTCGCCGGTGCCGATGTTGATCCCGGTGAGCCGGTACGGGAGCCCCGCCTCCTCTAGGAACATCGTGATCTTGTGGCCGTTCGGGGTCGGCCAGTAGAAGAGCTCGATCATGGCGGCCCTCCGGCGGTGATCGCTGGGGGCGCGATTATCGCACCGCGGCGCTCGCCGGCGCGCCGTCCAGGACGCGCCGGCGCGGGCGGCTCGCCGGCCTCAGACGTCGAGGTTCGCCACCGCGAGCGCGTTGCGCTCGATGAACTCGCGCCGCGGCTCGACCTGGTCGCCCATCAGCGTCGTGAACAGGTCGTCGGCCGCGACCGCGTCCTCGATGCGCACCTGGATGAGCCGGCGCGTCTCGGGGTTGATGGTCGTGTCCCACAGCTGCTCGGGGTTCATCTCGCCGAGGCCCTTGTAGCGCTGGATCGACTGGCCCTTCTTGGCCTGCTCCATCAGCCACACGATCGCCTCCTTGAAGCTCGACACCTCGAGCCGCTCGTCGCCCTTGGCGACGAAGGCGCCCGGACGCATCAGTCCGTCGACCGCCCGCGTGAGCTCGGCGATGCGCCGGTACTCGGCGGAGTCGAAGAACTCCTTCTGCAGGTGCTTCTCCGTGGTGAGCCCGTGCTCGGTGCGGAAGACGTTGAAGCGCACCGGCGCGCCGCCCGCGTTCACCTGCAGCTCGACCCGGTAGCTGCGCGCCTGGTGCTTGTCGGCATTCAGCCGCTCCTCGAGCTGGCGCGCCCAGGCGCCCAGCAGCGTCGCATTGCCGAGGTCCTCGTGGCGCACGACCGGAAGGTTGAGCAGCTGCTCGAGCAGCTTCGGGTCGTAGCGGCGCGCCCAGCGCGCGAAGATCGCCTGCACGTCCACGTACTGGCGGGCCAGCGTCTCGAGCTCCGCGCCGGCGATCACCCGGAGGCCGCCGTCGGTCGCCGGTCCGGCGTGGATCGAGGCGTCCTCGAGCGCGTTCCTGAGCAGCACGGCGTTGAGCTCGACGTCGTCCTTGACGTACGCCTCGCTCTTGCCGCGCTTGACCTTGTAGAGCGGCGGCTGGGCGATGTAGATGTGGCCGCGCTCGATGAGCTCGGGCATCTGCCGGTAGAAGAACGTCAGCAGCAGGGTGCGGATGTGTGAACCGTCGACGTCGGCGTCGGTGTTGTGGCAGCACAGGCCGCCCATGCCGGCGACGAAGTTCTCGTCGCCCTCCACCGAGAAGTCGTAGACGTAGCCGCTGGTCGGCGCCACCGGCTCGATCGAGACGATCGGCAGCGACATCAGGTCGCCGTCGAGGAGCTCGAAGTTGCGGTTGATGCCCGGCCGGCCGGGGCCGGCCAGCCGCTCGCGCAGCGCGGCGGCTCCCGCGTGGTCGCGCCAGACCGTCTCGAGGCGCTCGAGGTCGGCGCGCGCGCAGACCGCGATCGACCAGTAGCGATGCCG
>JAFEDP010000295.1 GCA_018241545.1 Pseudomonadota bacterium | reverse complement strand
CGGCCAGCAGCACTTCGAGGAGGTGCTCGCGCTGGTGCCGAACCTCAACTGGGCCGGCGACACCAACCGGCCGCGCTACTTCCAGCTGCGCGGCATCGGCGAGCTCGAGCAGTACCAGGGCGCGCCGAACCCGTCGATCGGCTTCCTGATCGACGACATCGACTTCAGCGGGCTCGGCTCGGCGGCCACGATGTTCGACGTCGGCCGCGTCGAGGTGCTGCGCGGGCCGCAGGGCACGCGCTACGGCGCCAACGCCCTCGGCGGGCTCATCTACGTCGCGAGCGCCGAGCCCGAGAACGAGGCGGGCGGCCGCGTCGAGCTCGGCGCCGGCGACTACAACACGCGCAGCCTCGGCGCCGTGGTCACCGGGCCGGTCAGCGCGCTCGACTCCAGCTTCCGGCTCGCGGCGCAGCGCTACACCAGCGACGGCTACTACCACAACGTCTACCTGGGCCGGTACGACACCAACAACCGCGACGAGCTGACGCTGCGCGGGCGCTGGCGCTACGAGCCGTCGGAGCGGCTGCGCGTCGACCTGACGGCGCTGCACGTGCAGCTGGACGACGGCTACGACGCCTACGCGCCCGACAACACCCGCGTGACGCACTCGGACCAGCCGAGCGTCGATGCGCAGCACTCGACCGGCCTCGCGCTCAAGCTGCGCTACGGCGCCGCCGGCGGCGTGCAGCTGACCGGCATCGCGAGCTACGCCGAGACGCGCGTCAAGTACGGCTTCGACGGCGACTGGGGCAACCCCGACTACTGGGCCAACTGCGTCCCCGGCAGCGGCGTCGCCTGCGTCAACCAGTTCTCGGAGCTGCAGTTCCGCAACCGCCGCACGACCAGCGCCGAGCTCAGGCTCGGCACCGACACCTCGCAGGGACTGAGCTGGCTCGTCGGCGCCTACGCGCTCGAGCTCAGGGAGTCGCTCGAGGACACGAGCCTCGGCCAGTCGTTCGACCCGATCAACGGCCCGTACGCCCAGGACACGGTGGTCACGAGCGCCTACCGCTCGCGCAGCGCGGCGCTGTTCGGCGTGCTCGAGGGCGACCTCGGGCCGCGGCTGCGGTTCTCGGTCGGGCTGCGCGGCGAGCGGCGCACCGCGAGCTACCAGGACCTGACCCAGGACTACGTCGCGCTCGCGACCGCGGTCAACGACTTCCGGCCGGCCGACAACCTGTGGGGCGGACACGCCGCGCTGACCCTGCGCCTCGATCCCGACCAGTCGCTGTACCTGCAGCTCGCGCGCGGCTACAAGGCCGGCGGCTTCAACCTGAGCCAGGGGCTGACCGCGGACGAGACGCTGTTCCGGCCGGAGTCGGACCTCAACCTCGAGTTCGGCTACAAGGCGCAGCTGCTCGAGCGGCGCCTGCAGCTCGGCGCCGACGTGTTCGCGCTCGCGCGGCGCGACGCGCAGATCAAGACCAGCGTGCAGTCCGACCCCAACAATCCCAACCTGTTCGTCTACTACACCGGCAATGCCGCGCGCGGCCTGAACGAGGGCGCCGAGCTCACGCTCGACTGGCAGGCCAGCCGCAGGCTCGAGCTCGGCGTCGCGGCCGGGCTGCTGCACACGTACTTCCGCGACTTCGCGCGCGTCGGCGACAGCGGGCTCGCCGGCACCTCGCGCGAGCTCGCCAACGCGCCGCGCTGGCAGGGCGCGGTGCACGCCACCTGGCGCGACCCGCGCGGCGCGTTCGCGCGCCTGGACGTGACCGGCATGGGCGCCTACTACTTCGACCTGCCGCCCAACGACACGCGCTCCGCGCCGTACGCGCTCGTCAACCTGCGGCTCGGCTACGACACCGGGCGCTGGTCGGCGAGCCTGTGGGGCCGCAACCTGCTCAACAAGGACTACCCGGTGCGCGGCTTCTACTTCGGACTCGAGCCGCCCGACTACCCGAACAAGCTCTACCTCCAGCTCGGCGACCCGCGCACCTTCGGCCTCGACGCGACGCTGCGCTTCGGCGGCGAGGCGCGGCGCGACTGAGGCCGGCTCAGGGCGCGGGCTCGTAGCGGCGCGGCAGGCGCAGCGAGAGCCCGGTCAGGATCTCGTAGTTCACCATCCCGGCGGCCTCGGCGACCGCCTCGAGCGGCACGCCGCCGCCGATCAGCTGCACGTGGTCGCGGACCGCGAGCGCCCCGTCCGGCAGCGCCGAGACGTCGAGCGTCGTCAGGTCCATCGACACGCGCCCGACCACCGGCACCGGCTGGCCGGCGGCGATCGCGAACCCGCGGTTGCCGAGCGCGCGCGGGTAGCCGTCGGCGTAGCCGGCGCCGACGGTCGCGAGCCGCACCGGCACCGGCGCGCTCCAGCTCGCGCCGTAGCCGACCGGCGTGGCCGGCGCGATCCGGCGGATCTGCAGCACGCGCGCCTCGAGGCGCACCACCTCGCGCATCGGGTTCGGGCCGCTGACGGCCGCGCGCCCGCCGTAGAGCGCGATGCCCGGGCGCAGCACGTCGCCGTGGAAGTCGCGCCCGAGCAGCGCGCCGGCCGAGTTGGCGATGCTGGTGGGCACGGCCGGCAGCCGGGCGCGCAGCGCCGCGAAGCGCTCGAGCTGGCGCTGGTTGAGCGGATGGCCGGGCTCGTCGGCGCAGGCGAGGTGCGTCATCACGAGCGCGACGTTGAGCGCGGCGAGCCGGGCCGGCGCCTGCGCGAGCGCCGCCACGTCGCCGGCGTCGAGCCCGGCGCGGTTCATGCCGGTGTCGAGCATCAGCGCCGCGGGCGCGCCGCCGCCCGCCTCGGCCCACTCGTCGATCTCCGCGAGCGTGTTGAGCACCGGGATCAGGCGCTCGTCGCGGCAACGGCGCGGCTCGCGGCCGGTACCCTCGAGCACGTACACGCGCGCCTCGGGCTCGAGCGCGCGCAGCTCGATGCCCTCGGCGAGCGACGACACGAAGAAGCTGCGGCAGCCGGCGGTGATCAGGCAGCGGGCCACGGCCGCGACGCCGAGGCCGTAGGCGTTGGCCTTCACCACCCCGGCGACCTCGCCGGCCGCGAGCGCCTGCAGGCCGCGGTAGTTGGCGGCGAGCGCGCCGAGGTCGACGTGCAGCACCGCCGGGGCGGCGCTGAGCGGCAGCTTGGGGGTGGGTTTCACGCGGTCCATCGGCGCGCCGGGGGCGTCGCGCCAGTCTACCCGCTCGCCGGCCGCGGCGGGCCGCGGCGGCTTCTGCGCCGCGGCCGCCTCTGCTACGGTGTGGCCCCGATTTCGTTGTGCCGGAGACGTCGATGAACGCCCAGACCGAAGCCCGCTTCGACGCCGCGAGCGTCTACCGGGAGGAGCAGTACACCGACCGGCGCGTCGGCACGATCCGCGTGCTGGTGCCGACGACGGCGGACGGGGCCCCGGACGGCACGCGCCCGACGCTCTATGTGGGGCAGATCTCGCTGATGACGCCGATGGGCACGCTGCCGATCAGCTTCGAGATCGAGGCGACGTCGCTGTCGGAGGCGATCGCCCAGTTCGGCGACGCCGCGCGGGTCGCGATGGACGACGCGATGCGCGAGCTGCAGCAGCTGCGGCGCGAGGCCGCCTCCTCGATCGTCATTCCCGAGCCGGGCGCGGTGCCGCCCGCCGGGGGCGGCGGCCGCATCCGCATGCCCTGACGCTGCGCGGCGGCCGGCACCCGGCCCGCGGCCCGCGGCCCAGGGGGGCATGCATGCGAATGAGAGTCACTCGCGTTCAACCACCCGGCCGTCGGGCGAGCCCCGGATGCCCGGCCTGACCCCGGCCGAGCTCGAGGCGCTGCGGGTCAGCCTGCTGGTCGCCGCCGAGAGCGTGTCCGTGAGCCTGCCGGTCGCGATCGCGATCGCCTGGCTGCTCGTGCGGGCGCGCTTCGCCGGACGCACGCTGCTCGATGCCTTCGTGCACCTGCCGCTGGTCCTGCCGCCGGTGGTGGTCGGCTACCTGCTGCTCGTGCTGCTCGGCGTGCGCGGTCCGCTCGGCGGGTGGCTGTACGCGCACTTCGGCGTGCGCCTCGCCTTCACGACCGGCGGGGCGGCGCTCGCGACCGCCGTGATGAGCTTCCCGCTGATGGTGCGCGCGATCCGCCTGTCGCTCGAGGGCATCCACCCGGGGCTCGAGGAGGCCGCGCGCACGCTCGGCGCCGGACCGCTCGACCGCTTCGCGAGCATCACGCTGCCGCTGATGGCGCCCGGCATCCTGGCGGGCGCCGTGACCGCCTTCGCCGCGGGCCTCGGCGAGTTCGGCGCGGTGATCACCTTCGCGAGCAACATCCCCGGCGAGACCCG
>JAFEDP010000294.1 GCA_018241545.1 Pseudomonadota bacterium | reverse complement strand
CTGCTGGTGCGGCGCGCCCCGCCGGCCGAGGCGCTCGCGCAGGCGCGGGCGCTGCTCGAGCGGGTCGGGCTCGGCGCCCGGCTCGCGCACCGGCCGGCACAGCTGTCGGGCGGCGAGCGGCAGCGGGCGGCGGTGGCGCGGGCGCTGGTCACGCGCCCGCCGCTGGTGCTCGCGGACGAGCCAACCGGCAACCTCGACGGGCGCAATGCGCTCGCCGTGTTCGAGCTCATGCTCGAGCTCAACCGTGAGGTGGGCTCGAGCCTCGTGATCGTCACCCACGACGAGCGGCTCGCCGCGCGGCTCGACCGGGTGGTGGTGCTGGCCGACGGGCGGCTCGTCGAGCGGCCGCGCGACGGGGCTGCCCGCGACGCGCCAAAGTGAAGTATCATCAGCGACTTAGGCCGCACGGGGACCTGAGCGCGCGATGTGGGAAATCATCAAGGCCGGCGGGCCGGTCATGTGGCCGATCATCGCCCTGTCGATCACGGCGGCGGCGATCCTGCTCGAGCGGCTGTGGAGCCTGCAGGACGAGCGCGTCATCCCGCGGGAGCTGACGAGCAAGGTGTGGAAGCTGGTCGAGAGCGGCCAGCTGACCGACAAGCACGTCGCGGCGCTTGCCCAGAACTCGGCGCTCGGCCAGGTGCTCGCGGCGGGGCTCGCCAACCGCCACCGCAGCCGCGAGCACGTCAAGGAGGCGATCGAGGACACCGGCCGGCACGTCGTGCATGAGCTCGAGCGCTTCCTCAACATGCTCGGCACGATCGCGGCCGTGTCGCCGCTGCTCGGCCTGCTGGGCACGGTGGTCGGCATCATCACCGCGTTCAATGCGATCACGCACCAGGGCGTCGGCGACCCGAAGGTGCTCTCCGGCGGCATCGGTCAGGCGCTGATCGCGACCGCCGCCGGCCTCATCGTCGCGATCCCGTCGCTGATGGGCTACCGCTACCTGCGCGGCAAGGTCGACGCGCTCGTGATCTCGATGGAGAAGGAGGCGCTCAAGCTCGTGCGGGCGCTGGACGAGCACCGCGACGGCTACGCGCTGATGCAGCCGGACGGCGCGGAGCGGCGGCCATCGGCGGCGAGCGCCGCATGAAGTTCGGCTCGCGCCGCGCGGTGGAGCCCGAGATCAACGTCACCTCGCTGATCGACGTGATCCTGCTGCTCGTGATGTTCTTCATGGTGTCCACGACGTTCCAGCAGGAGGGTCGCCTCAAGGTGCGCCTGCCGGAGTCGAGCGCCGTGCCCGAGCAGCGGCCGGCCGACCCGGTCACCATCGTGGTCGGCGCCGACGGCGCCTACCGGGTCAACGACCGCGCGCTCGTCAACCGCAGCCCCGAGACGCTGCGCGCGGCGCTGCTCAAGGTCGCCGGCGCCGACCCGCACGGGCAGCCGATCACCATCCGCGCGGACGCGCGCGCGACCCACCAGGCGGTGGTCACGGCGATGGACATCGCCGGCAAGGTGGGCTTCGCGCAGGTCAACATCGCCACCGTCAACCAGCAGCCGGGCGGCTAGGTGGCGACGACGGCGCCCCCGGGTGGCGCGACGCGGGTCGGGGTCTACCTGCGGCTGATGCGCTACGCGCGCCCGTTCTGGCGCGTGTTCCTGCTCGGCGTCGTGGGCATGGCCATCTCCGCCGCGGTCGAGACGGCGTGGATGTGGCTCGCGAAGGAGTTCCTGGACGGCACGTTTTTCAACCACGACCCGCACACGGCGGTGCTGGTGCCGGTGGCGATCGTGGCGATCTTCTTCGTGCGCGGCATCGGCGACTACGTGGCGCAGTACGCGCCCGGCTGGGTCGGTCGCCAGGTGGTCAAGCGCCTGCGCGCGGACCTGTTCCGGCACTACCTGGACCTGCCGAGCGCGTTCTACGACCGCAACGCGTCGGCGCAGCTGCTGTCGCGCCTGACCTACAACACCGAGCTCGTGGCCGAGGCCACCACCAACTCGCTGACCGTGCTGATCCGCGACACGCTCGCGGTCGCCGGGCTCCTGACCTGGGCGTTCATGCAGAACGCGCGCTTCACGGCGATCGCGCTGCTGGCCGCGCCGGTGATCGGGCTGCTGGTGCGCGTCGTCAACCGCGCCATCAGCCGCTACGCGGCCCGCATCCAGTCCTCGATGGGCGACGTCACGCGCGTCGCCAAGGAGGCGCTTGACGGCCAGCGCGTCATCAAGGTGTTCAACGCGCAGGACCACGAGGCGCGCGACTTCGAGCAGGTCATCGAGGCCAACCGGCGCCAGAACATGAAGCTGCTGCGCGCCCGTGCCGCCAGCAACCCGACCGTGCAGATGATCGCGGCGCTGTCGCTCGCGGGCGTCCTGTACCTCGCGATCCGCGACGTGTTCGCGCATGGCATGACCCCGGGCAGCTTCTCCTCGCTGATCGGCGCGCTGATCGGCGTCGCCAACGCTCTCAAGCGCCTCGTGCAGGTGTTCGGCCCGCTGCAGCAGGGCATCGCGGCCGGCCAGAGCGTGTTCGAGATGCTCGACGAGCCGGCCGAGCCCGGCGGCGGCGATCGCCCGCTCGGTCGGGCGCGCGGCGAGGTCGAGTGGCAGGGCGTCACGTTCGCCTATCCCGGCAAGGCGGCGGCGCTCAGCGACTTCTCGCTGCGGGTCGCGCCCGGCGAGATGGTCGCGTTCGTCGGCCGCTCCGGCAGCGGCAAGTCGACGCTGGTCGGCCTTGTGGCGCGCTTCTATGACGTCGAGCAGGGCAGCGTGCGCGTCGACGGCCACGACGTGCGCGACTACCCGCTGCGCGAGCTGCGCGCCAACGTCAGCCTGGTCAGCCAGGACGTGGTGCTGATGGACGGCACCATCCGCGACAACATCGTCTTCAGCACCGTCGGCGCCGACCAGGCGGCGATCGAGCGCGCCGCGCGCGCGGCGCACGTGCTCGAGTTCGCGAACGCGCTGCCGCAGGGGCTCGACACGCCGGTCGGCGACCGCGGCGCGATGCTCTCGGGCGGCCAGCGCCAGCGCATCGCCATCGCCCGCGCGCTGCTCAAGGACGCGCCGATCCTGATCCTCGACGAGGCCACCAGCGCGCTCGACACCGAGGCCGAGCGCATCATCCAGGAGGCGCTCGTCGAGCTCATGCGCGACCGCACCACGCTCGTGATCGCGCACCGGCTGTCGACCATCGAGCACGCCGACCGCATCGTCGTGCTCGACGGGGGCCGTATCGTCGAGAGCGGCGCGCATGCCGAGCTGCTGGCGCGTGGTGGCGCCTACGCGGCGCTGCACCGGCGCCAGTTCGCCGACTGAGCGATGCGCCGCTGGCTCGAGCGCGTCTGGTACGGCGAGGCGGCGGGCGGGGCGCTGCTCGTGCCGCTCGGCTGGCTGTTCAGGGTCGTGGTCGCCGTGCGCCGCGCGCTGTACCGCGCCGGCTGGCTCGCGAGCGACCATCCGGGCCGGCCGGTGGTCGTGGTGGGCAACCTCACCGTCGGCGGCAGCGGCAAGACGCCGTTCACCGCCTGGCTCGCCGGCGCACTCGCGGCGCGCGGTCTCAAGGTCGGCATCGTCAGCCGCGGCCACGGCGGCCGGGCCGTCGCGCCCGTCGAGGTCGGGCCGACCAGCGACCCGGCGCTCGTCGGTGATGAGCCGGTGCTGCTCGCGCGCCGCGCGCCGGCACGGGTCGTCGTGGGCCGCGACCGGCTGGCGGCGGCGCGCCGGCTCGCGCCGGAGGTCGACGTGATCCTGGCCGACGACGGCCTGCAGCACTACCGCCTGCGGCGCGACCTCGAGATCGTCGTCGTCGACGGGCGGCGGCGCTTCGGCAACGGCCGGCTGCTGCCGGCCGGGCCGCTGCGCGAGCCCGTCGGGCGGGCCGCGGCCGTGCAGTTCGCGATCGTCAATGGCGCGCCCGGGCAGGGCGGGGAGCGGCCGATGCGGCTCGTGCCGCAGGCACTGGTCGCGCTCGGCAGCGGCGCGCGCGAGCCCCCCGGCGCGTGGCGCGGCCGCACCGTGCACGCGGTCGCCGGGATCGGCGACCCGGCGCGGTTCTTCGCCACGCTGCGGGCCCTCGGGCTGTCGCCGCTCGAGCATCCGCTGCCCGATCACGCGCGCCTCGCGCCGGCGGACCTCGCCTTCGGCGACGCGCTGCCGGTCGTGATGACCGAGAAGGATGCCGTAAAATGCGCCGGGTTCCCGCCGGAGCGGCTCGCCTACCTCGAGGTCGCGGCCGAGCTCGACGCGCGGGATGCCGACGAGATCGTTGCCCGGGTGCTTGCCCTGACCGCCCGTGCCTGAG
>JAFEDP010000293.1 GCA_018241545.1 Pseudomonadota bacterium | reverse complement strand
GCGCTTCACGACGTCGTGGCGGCGGTCCTGGCGGATGTCCTTGGTGTCGCGACGGATGTCGGCGTTGTCCCTGTGGACCTCGCCGGTGGCGCCGGGGCTGGCGGGCGGCGGCGTCTGGGCGAGGGCCGCGGCGCCGGCCAGGGTCAGGACGCTGGCAACCGCGAGCTGGGCGATGCGCATGGAATGGATCTCCGTGGGTTGAGTCGATCGGTCGGGCACCGACGGTGGTGCTTGGGCGGCGGAACGGATCTGTGCGCCGGTCATTGACCCCCATGAAGCGCTGTTAAGGCCTGAGTCAGCCCCGCTCCATGTGTCCCCGCCCGCGGTCGAGTTGACATAATGTCCACCCACGGGTGGCCGCCCCCGGGCCCGGCGTGGGGGCAACGGATCCCGGCGCTGGAGGTCCTCCGGTATCCTAGGCGGCTCTTTTTTCGAGGTTTGTCCCGCCGATGCACGACCAGTACGAACCCGCCGCCGTCGAAGCCGAGGCCCAGCAGTACTGGGAGGGCGCCGGCACGTTCCGCGCGGTCGAGGACCCGGCGCGCCCGAAGTACTACTGCCTGAGCATGTTCCCGTACCCCTCCGGGCGCCTGCACATGGGCCACGTGCGCAACTACACGATCGGCGATGTCATCTCGCGCTTCATGCGCATGCAGGGGCGCAACGTGCTGCAGCCGATGGGCTGGGATGCGTTCGGCCTGCCGGCCGAGAATGCCGCGATGGCCAACGGCGTGCCGCCGGCGCGCTGGACGTACGACAACATCGCCACGATGAAGCGCCAGCTCAAGGCGCTCGGCTTCGGCCTCGACTGGTCGCGCGAAGTCACCACCTGCCGGCCGGACTACTACCGCTGGAACCAGTGGCTGTTCCTGCGCATGCTCGAGAAGGGCATCGCCTACCAGAAGACCGGCACCGTCAACTGGGATCCCGTCGACCAGACGGTGCTCGCCAACGAGCAGGTCATCGACGGCCGCGGCTGGCGCACCGGCGCGCTGATCGAGAAGCGCGAGATCCCGATGTACTACCTCGGCATCACGCGCTACGCCGAGGAACTGCTCGGCGCCCTCGAGGGCCTGGATGGCTGGCCCGAGCGCGTGCGCACGATGCAGGCGAACTGGATCGGGCGCAGCGAGGGCGTCACGATCGCCTTCCCCTACGAGCTCGACGGCGCGCGGCACACGCTCAAGGTGTTCACGACGCGCGCCGACACGCTGTTCGGCGCGACCTTCGTCGCGGTGGCGGCGGAGCACCCGCTCGCGACGCGCGCCGCGGCGGGCGACCCGGCGCTCGCGGCGTTCGTCGACGAGTGCAAGCGCGGCAGCGTCATGGAGGCGGACCTCGCGACGCTCGAGAAGCGCGGCATGCCGACGGGCTTCAGCGTCACGCACCCGCTCACCGGTGCGCGCGTGCCCGTCTGGGTCGGCAACTACGTGCTGATGGGCTACGGCGAGGGCGCGGTCATGGGCGTGCCCGGCCACGACGAGCGCGACTTCGCCTTCGCCCGCAAGTACGGGCTGCCGATCGTGCAGGTGATCGACGTCGACGGGCGGCCATACTCGGCGGCTGCCTGGCAGCCCTGGTACGCCGACCACGGTCGCTGCATCGGCTCCGGCCGCTACGACGGGCTCGACTACGAGGCCGCGGTGCACGCGATCGCCGCCGACCTCGCGGCCCGCGGGCTGGGCGCGCTGCAGGTGCAGTGGCGGCTGCGCGACTGGGGCATCTCGCGCCAGCGCTACTGGGGCTGCCCGATCCCGCTGATCCACTGCGCCGCCTGCGGCACCGTGCCGGTGCCGGACCGCGACCTGCCGGTGGTGCTGCCGGAGGACCTGGTCCCGGACGGCAGCGGCAACCCGCTCGCCAGGCTCAAGGCGTTCGTCGAGTGCGCGTGCCCGGCCTGCGGCAAGCCCGCGCGGCGCGAGACCGACACGATGGACACGTTCGTCGACTCGTCGTGGTACTTCCTGCGCTACGCCTCGCCGGGCAGCGATGCGGCGATGGTCGACGAGCGCGTGCGCTACTGGCTGCCCGCCGACCAGTACATCGGCGGCATCGAGCACGCCATCCTGCACCTGCTGTACTCGCGCTTCTGGACGCGGGTGATGCGCGACCTCGGGCTCGTGTCGATCAGCGAGCCGTTCCAGAACCTGCTGACGCAGGGCATGGTCCGCAACGGCATCTACTTCAGGAAGCCGGCCTCCGGCCGCGTCGTGTACTACAACCCCGCGGACGTCGAGGTGCTGACCGACGCCAGGGGCCAGCCGACCGGCGCCCGGCTGAAGGCGGACGGACAGCCGGTGGAGAGCGGCGGCATCGGCACGATGTCGAAGTCCAAGAACAACGGCGTCGACCCGCAGGCGTTCATCGACCGCTACGGTGCCGACACCGCGCGACTGTTCATGATGTTCGCAGCGCCTCCCGACCTGTCGCTCGACTGGTCCGACGAGGGCGCGGAGGGCGCGTCGCGGTTCCTGAAGCGGCTGTGGAAGACCGTGCACGCGCACCTCGCCTCCGGGGCGCGCGCGCCGCTCGATGCGGCGGCGCTCGGCGCGGCCGACCGGGCGCTGCGGCGCATCGCGCACCAGACGCTCGCCAAGGTCAGCGACGACTATGGCCGGCGCCGCACGTTCAATACGGCGATCGCGGCGGTGATGGAGCTGCTGAACGCGGTGCGCGACCACGACGCCGCGACGCCGGTGGCGCGTGCGGTGGTGCACGAGGCGCTGGAGTTCGCGGTGCTGATGCTGTCGCCGGTCGTGCCGCACGTCGCGCATGCGCTGTGGCGCGAGCTCGGTCACGAGCGGGCCGTGGTCGACGAGGCCTGGCCCGCGTCCGATCCGGCCGCGCTGGTGCAGGACACGGTCGAGCTCGTGGTGCAGGTCAACGGCAAGGTACGCAGCCGCATCACCGTGCCCGTCGACGCCGCGGAGGAGGCCGTGCGCGCCGCCGCGCTCGCCGACCCGACCGTGCAGCGCTTCGTCGGCTCCCAGGCGGTGCGCAAGGTCATCGTCGTCAAGGGCAAGCTCGTCAGCGTGGTCGCGGGATGAGGATCGCGGTCGCCGTCGTCGTCGCGCTGCTGCCGCTGCTCGGCGGCTGCGGGTTCCACCTGCAGGGCGTGGCGCGCCTGCCCGCGGCGTTCGGCGCGACGCGCGTGGTGGCGCAGGACCGCTACACGGATTTCCACCGCGCGCTGATCGACGCGCTGCGCGCCTCCGGGAGCCAGGTGGGTTCGGCCGGCGCGACCGCGACCATCGAGGTGCTGGCCGACGACAGCGGCCAGCGCGTGCTGTCGGTCTCGGCGCAGAACGCGCCGACCGAGTACGAGGTCTACTACACCATCCGCTATCGCGTACGCATCGGCGACCGCGAGGTGGTGGCGCCGCAGGAGCTGTCGCGCACCAAGGACTACAGCTTCAACGAGACCGCGGTGCTGGCCAAGGAGCAGGAGCAGCAGCAGATCCAGGCGGCGCTCGCGCGCGAGCTTGCCTCGCTCGTGATGCGCCGGCTGACGGCGCTGCCGCCGTGACCGCGGTCGCGGTCGCGGCCGCTCCGGGGGCGGTGCTGCGGCTCGCCGACGTCCCGCGCGGGGCAGTGGCCGCGCTACTGCGCCGCTGGGGCCTTGAGCTCGAGCTGGTCGCGCCGGGCACGCCGATCCCGCACAGCTACTGGGGCGAGTCGGAGGCGGGCATCGCCTCGCGCCGGGTGTACGCGCGCGCCGACACGCCGCTGCACTCGGTCCTGCACGAGGCCTGCCACACGCTGTGCATGGACGGCGCGCGCCGCGAGTCGCTGGAGCGCGATGCGGGCGGGGACTTCGACGAGGAGAACGCGGTGTGCTGCCTGCAGATCCTGCTGGCAGACGAACTGGCGGGCGTCGGCGCCGAGCGCCTGATGCTCGACATGGACCGGTGGGGCTACACGTTCCGCCTCGGCTCGGCGCGCCGCTGGTTCGAGTACGAGTCGGCCGATGCGCGCGCGTGGCTGGTCCGCCACGGGCTGCTCGACGCCGCGGGCCGGCCGACGTTCGCGGCGCGGACCTGATGCGCGCCGCGCGCGCGTGGGCGCTCGCGCTCTCGCTCGCCGGCGCCACGGCGGCGGCCGGGGCTGCCGACATCGAGGTCGAGTCCGCGTGGTTGCGGCCCACGCCCCCCGGGGCGACGGTCGCGGCTGCCTACCTCGTCGTGCACAACCGCGGCGACCGACCGGACCGGCTCGAGGGGGCGGCCGCCGCGCGCGCGGCGCGCGTCGAGCTGCACCGCTCGGCC
>JAFEDP010000292.1 GCA_018241545.1 Pseudomonadota bacterium | reverse complement strand
CGGCCAGTCTTAAGGAACTCGAGCACGGCGCGCGCGCGCGCGTGTGCGGCCTCGTGCTCGTGCGCCAGCGCCCCGGGTCGGCCTCCGGCGTCACCTTCGTCACGCTCGAGGACGAGACCGGCGTCGTCAACCTCGTCGTCTGGCGCCAGGTGGCCGAACGCTGGCGCCGGCCGCTGCTCGAGTCGCACCTGCTGGAGGCCCGCGGCCGGCTGCAGCGCGAGGGCGAGGTGCTGCACCTCGTCGTCGAGCGGCTCGTCGACCGCTCGCGCGCGCTCGGTGGCCTGCTCGCCCGGTCGCGCGACTTCCACTGACCGTCGCGGGCGGGTTGACGGCGGCCGGCCGCTTGATGGACGCTGCGCGCCTCCGCTCAGTGGATGAGGTCCCTTATGTCCCGAATGCTCAGCCGCGGCCGCGCGGCGCTCGCGCTTGCGCTCGTGGCCGGCGCTGGCTTCGCGGCGGCCGCCCCGCCCGCGGCGCCGACCGCCGACGAGATCATCGCGCACAACGTCGAGGCGCGCGGCGGCGCCGCCAAGCTGCATGCGCTCGCGGTCTTGAAGCGCAGCGGTCGCCTCGTGATCCCCGGCATGCGCATCGAGCTCAAGGTCGTCGAGTGGAAGACCGCCGCCGGCCAGTACCGGCAGGACGTCACGCTGCAGGGGCTGACCGCGGTGCAGGCCTTCGATGGCCACGAGGCCTGGCAGGTGCAGCCGTTCGAGGGCCGCAAGGACCCGGCGCGGATGTCCGAGGACGAGGCCAAGTCGTTCCGGCTCGCGGCCGACATCGCTGGTCCCTTCGTCGACTACCAGGCCAAGGGCCACCGCGTCGAGTACCTCGGCCTCGAGGACGTCGACGGCACGCCGGCGCACAAGCTGCGCGTGCGCCTCAAGTGGGGCGACGAGGCGACGTACTGGATCGACCCGGACACCTGGATGGTGATCCGCGAGCTCGACCGCACGACGCTGCGCGGCGCCGAGCAGCTGAGCGAGACCGACTACGGCGAGTACGAGCGCGTCGGCGGCGTGTACGTGGCGATGGCCGAGGAGCAGGGGCCGAAGGGCTCCGATCCCGCGCAGCGCCAGAAGGTCGTCTACGACGCCGCCGAGGCCAACGCCGCGGCCCCGGCCGCGACCTTCGCCTTCCCCGCATCGACGCCGCGCCCGGCCGCCCAGGGGGCCCCATGAACCGTTCCTTCGCCCTCCTGGCGGCGCTGGTCGCGCCGCTCGCCGCCGCCGTCCCGGCGGCCCCGCCCGCGACGCCCGTCGTCGACAGCGCCGTGATCTCCGGGCTCGGCGCCCGCAGCATCGGCCCGGCCACCATGAGCGGGCGCGTGGCGGCGATCGCCGGGCGCGCCGAGGACGACGGCAAGGTGACGCTGTTCGTCGGCGCCGCCTCCGGCGGCGTCTGGCGCTCGCGCGACGGCGGCACCACGTTCAAGCCGGTGTTCGACCGCATGCCGGCGCAGTCGATCGGCGCGATCGCGCTCGACCCGACGGACCCGCAGGTGGTGTGGGTCGGCACCGGCGAGAGCTGGACGCGCAACTCCGTCTCGGTCGGCACCGGGATCTACAAGTCGACCGACGGCGGCGACACCTGGACGGCGATGGGCCTGCCGGACTCCGAGCGCATCGCGCGCATCATCGTGAGCCCCAAGGACAGCAACGTCGTCTACGCGTGCGTGCCGGGACGGCTCTGGTCGGACTCGGCGGAGCGCGGCCTGTACAAGACCCAGGACGGCGGCAAGAGCTGGTCGCTGGTGCTCAAGGGCCCGAACCTCTCGACCGGCTGCGCCAGCCTCGCCATGGACCCGCGCAACCCCGAGCGGCTGTTCGCGGGCCTGTGGGACTTCCGGCGCAAGGGCTGGACGTTCCGCTCGGGCGGCGAGGGCCCGAAGGCGCCCTCGGGCTCCGGGCTGTTCCTCACCGAGGACGGCGGCCGGACCTGGAAGACCCTGGACGCGGCCAGCGCCAAGGGCCTGCCGGCGGGGCCGTGGGGCCGCCTCGACGTCGCGATCGCCCCGTCGAAGCCCGACGTCGTCTACGCGGTCATCGAGGGCACGCGCTCGGCGCTGTTCCGCTCCGACGACGGCGGCCGGACCTGGGAGGAGCGCGACCGCAGCAACAGCATGGTGTGGCGGCCGTTCTACTTCTCGCGGCTCGTGGTCGACCCGACCGACGCCGAGCGCCTCTACAAGCCGAACCTGCGGCTGATCGCCTCGGACGACGGCGGCAAGAGCTTCGCCACGGTCGCCGAGGCCGTGGGCGCCTCGGGCACCCACGGCGACCACCACGACCTGTGGATCAACCCGAAGAACACGCGCTTCGTGGTCACCGGCGACGACGGCGGGCTGTGGATCAGCCACGACGGCGGCAACAAGTGGGCCAAGGTCGAGAGCCTGCCGCTGTCGCAGTTCTACCACGTGTCGGTCGACAACCGTGACCCGTACCAGGTCTACGGCGGGCTGCAGGACAACAGCTGCTGGGTCGGCGACTCCGCCTACCCGAACGGCATCACCAACAACCGCTGGGAGAACGTCGGCGGCGGCGACGGGTTCTGGACCTTCGCCGACCCGACCGACCCGGACTTCGTGTACTCCGAGTCGCAGGGCGGGGAGATCGAGCGCGTCAACCGCCGCACGCTCGAGCACCGCGGCATCAAGCCGCAGGCCGGCCTGCACGAGAAGCTGCGCTTCAACTGGAACACGCCGATCGCGCTGTCGCCGAACGACCCGAAGAAGGTCTACATCGGTGCGCAGTTCCTGTTCGTGACCCGCGACCACGGCCAGAGCTGGGCGCGCCTGTCGCCGGACCTGACGACCAACGACCCGGCCAAGCAGCGCCAGGAGGAGTCGGGCGGCATCACCGTCGACAACTCGGCGGCCGAGATGCACACGACGATCTACTCGATCGCCGAGAGCCCGCGCGACGGCAACGTCATCTGGGTCGGCACCGACGACGGCAACGTGCAGCTGACCCGCGACGGCGGCGGCCACTGGCAGAACGTCGTCGCCAACATCAAGGGCCTGCCGCCGGCGAGCTGGGTGTCGTGGGTCGAGCCCGGGCGCTTCGCCGACGGCGTCGTGTACGCGGCCTTCGACCGCCACACCTTCGGCGACCTGACCCCGTGGGTGTACCAGAGCCGCGACTTCGGCCAGAGCTGGACCCGCCTCGTGGGCCCGGGCTCGGGCGTGCGCGGCTACGTGCACGTGGTGCGCGAGGACCCGGTGGACCCGACAGTGCTGTACGTCGGCACCGAGTTCGGGCTGTGGATCTCGGTCGACGGCGGCCAGCACTGGGCCGAGTTCAAGGGGGGCGGCTTCCCGTCGGTCGCGGTGCGCGACCTCGCCTTCCAGACCCGCGACCAGGACCTCGTGATCGCGACCCACGGGCGCGGGCTGTGGATCATCGACGACCTGACGCCGCTGCGCGCGCTCGCCGAGATCGACCTGCGCGCGCCGGCCGCGTTCCTGCCGTCGCGGCCGATCCAGCAGCGCATCGCCGGCTTCGGCGGCTGGCCCGAGGGCGACGCCACCTTCCGCGGCGACAACCCGGCCGCCGGCGCGGTGATCAGCTACTACCAGCCCACGCGCCACGTCTTCGGACGCATCAAGCTCGAGGTGTTCGACGCGAGCGGGCAGCTGATCGACACGCTGCAGGCCGGCAAGCGCAAGGGCATCAACCGCGTGGTCTGGTCGATGGCGGTCGACCCGCCGCGCGTTCCGACCGCGGCCCAGGCGGCCTTCGCGGCGTTCCGCGGCCCGCGCGTCGTGCCGGGCCGCTACCGGGTGCGCCTGACCAAGGGCGACCAGGTGGTCGAGCAGACCCTCGAGGTCGGGCTCGACCGGCGCGCGAGCTTCTCGGTCGAGGACCGCAAGGCGCAGTTCGCGGCCGTGATGCGGGCGCACGCGCTGTTCGGGCGCATGACGGACCTCGTCGACCGGCTCAACGGCCTCAAGCTGCTCGCCCAGCAGCGGCGCGCCGGGCTCGCGGGGAACGCGGCGCTCGGCGAGGGGCTCGAGCACTTCGTGGCGCAGGTCGACGAGCTGCGCAGCCGGGTCGTCGCGACCAAGGAGGGCGGTGCGATCACCGGCGAGGAGCGGCTGCGCGAGCACCTCGACAGCGCCTACGGCGCGCTGATGTCCTACGAGGGCCGCCCGGGCGACTACCAGGTCGAGCGCGTGGCGGTGCTCGAGCGCGAGCTCGGCGAGGTCGAGGCCGACGCCCACAAGCTGCTCGACGGGTCGCTGCCGGGCCTCAACGAGCGCCTGCAGCAG
>JAFEDP010000291.1 GCA_018241545.1 Pseudomonadota bacterium | reverse complement strand
GACGAAGTGGTCGACGCCGCCGAGCTGAACCACCCGCGCCGAGACGCTCATCAGTCCCTCGCGCCCGTCGGGGTGCCTGAAGGCCGCGACGCGGTCCGTCACTTCCTCGCCCCGCGCGAGCTGCTCGAACAGGGCGTCGCGCTCGACGAGCTGCGACCAGAGGCCCGCTTGCGCGGACGTGCGGCCGATCAGGTCGGCGCGCGCATGGCCGAACATCCGCTCGAACGCCGGGTTGACGTCGACGAAGTGCCCGTCGGGCAGGCTGACGATGCCGATCGCGAGGTGGCTGGTGCGGTACACCTCGCCAAAGCGCGCCTCGCTGTCGTGCAGGGCCTGCTCGATCTGCTTGCGCGCCGTGATGTCGCGGCCGATCACCACCGAGCCAGTGATGCGGCCGGCCGCGTCGCGGATCGGCGCGAAGCTGTAGCTGCCGATCCAGCTCTCGCCGGTGTCGCGGCGGCGCAGCCGGTACTCGACTTCCGAGCCCACCTCGCCGCGCAGCGCGCGCGGCACCGCCCAGTCCTCGAGCGGGGCAAGCGTGCCGTCGGCGCGGAACACGTCGAGGATGTCGGGATACTCGGCGAGCGTCTGCAGGCACTCGCGCTTGTCGCGGAAGCGGTGGATCTTCGCGAATGCCTCGTTGAACTCGACGAAGCGGCCCTGCGCGTCGGATATGAAGACGGCGTCGCTCAGGCTGCCGAGCGCCGCCTTGAGCTTGGCCGTCGCCGCATCGAGCTCATCCTGCGCCCGCTTGCGCGCCGTGATGTCCTCGAAAAAGGCGTACGTGCCGGCCGGCCGCGAGCGGTCGCCGTCGGCCCAGACGACGTCGGCCGCCACGCTGAACCAGCGACGTCCGCCGGTCGCGGGAACGAGCACGCCCATCACGACGCCGCTCACGGGCTTGCCGAGCCGCAGGGCCAAGGGCGCCGGGTACTCGTGCGCCGGGAACGGGCTGCCGTCCGCCCGGATCACGTCCCAGCGGGGGTCCTCGGAGGTTGCGCCGCGCAGCTCCTCCAGGCTCTGGCCCAGCATGCGCTGCGCGGCGCCATTGGCGGCGGCGACGCGGCCCTCCGCGTCCTGGTAGATGACGCCGAGCGGGATGGACTCCAGGATGGAGTCGACGTGCGGGAATCCGCCGGACGGGGGAGGACCTTCGGGGGACGACATCGACGCTCGGCCGGCTCCGGACGCACGTGCGCCCGAGCATGATCCTCCGAAGCCGCGGCCCGCGTGTCTGTAGCGGTTCGCCTACAGCGTGGCGGCTAGTGCTTCCTGCGGGGATCCCCTAGGGACGCCACGAGCTGGGCAAGCTCGGCATTGGTACGCACGTTCAGCTTGTCGAGCAGCCGCTGGCGGTAGGTCGTCACCGTGCTCGCGTTCACCCCGAGGCGCCGCGCAATCTGCACCAGCGGCTCGCCGTCGAGGATACCCGCCATGACGGCCTGCTCGCGCGGCGAGAGCTCCACCGGTGGCCGGCCGCGCTGGCGAAGGGGCAGGGTGGGGAACACCGAGTCCCCATCCAGCACGCGCCGCACCGCCTCGCCGAACTCGCTCATCGGGGCACCCTTCGTCACGTACGCCTGGGCCCCCGCCGCGCGCGCCGCCGCCGCGAACTGCTCGGCCGGGTACATCGTGTAGACGAGGACCGGCAGCGCGATGCGCGCGGCGCGCATCGCCTTCAGCACGCTGAGCCCCCCCTCGGGCGGCAACGCGAGATCGAGGACCAGCAGGCCGGCCGGGCAGACGCGCACCAGCACCGACGCCGTGTCACTGTCGCCAGCCTCGCCGACGACGCGCAGCCCCAGCACCCGCACGCAGTACTCCTTGAGGCCCCCGCGGATCGCCGCATGGTCATCCGCCAGCAGGATCCGAGTCTTCATGCAGCCCTTCCCTGGGGTATCGAGACGGTGACGACCGACCCGCGAGGTCCGGAACGGATCGCGACGCGTCCGCCGAGGCGCTGCGCGCGCTCATTGATGCCGACCAGGCCGAAGCCCTGGTGGGCGCCGTCGGGCTCGAAGCCGTGGCCATCGTCGGCCACGCACAGCTCCAGCACGCCGGCGTTCGCGTCGAGGCCGACCCGCACCGCGCGGGCCCCGGAATGGCGCGCGACGTTCGTGAGCAGTTCCTGCAGGACCCTGAAGAGCTCCACCGACGTGTCCCGGGCGAGCTCGAGCCTGCGACGCGTGATCCGGCAGCGCACCTTGATGCCGGTCGTCCCGGACCAGTCGCGGGCGTACCAGCGCACGGTCGCGGCGAGCGGCATGCCCTCGAGCGCCGGCGGCCGCAGGCGGCTCGAGAGTGCCCGCGTGGCCTGGATCGCCGCCTCCACGGCCCGCTGGATCGACTGCAGGCGCGAGCGCCGCCGCGCACCGGGCTCCGCGGACCCGTTCATGAGCGAGGCGAGCGACAGCTGGATCCCGGTCAGGGTCGCGCCGAGCGCATCGTGCACCTCGCGGGCGACCGCGGTGCGCTCGGCCTCGATGGTGTCTTGCAGGTGCGCGGCGAGCCCCTGCAGCCGGGCGCGGTACGCCTCGCGCTCGGCCTCGAGCCGCTTGCGCTCGGAGATGTCCTGCGCGGCGCACAGGAGACCGACGACCTGGCCCCGCTCGTCGCGGCGCGGCTCGGCGACGAGCTCGAAGCAGCCCTGCTGGCCGTCGCGGGAGACCCGGACTTCGCGCCGCTCGCCCCGGCCGGTCTCGAGCACGCGCCGCTTGATCTCCGTCAGCGGCGCGGCCACCGCGTCCCCGAGGAGCTGCGCGTCGGTGCGGCCCAGGACGTCGCGCTCCTCAAGCCCCAGAACCGGGTTCGCGATCCACTCGTAGCGCAGCTCGAGATCGTGCTGGAACACCAGGACGTCCGTCGCCGACAGAATGACGCGCAGCTTTTCCTGCGCATCGCGCCAGCCCAGCGCCAGTGACTTCTCGGCGGTGATGTCCAGGCAGACCCCGACGATGCGCGCCGGCTTGCCGGCCGCATCGCGCACGATCGCACCCCGGCTGGCAAGCCAGCGAACGCTACCGTCCGGGCGGAGCAAGCGCGCCTCGTGGTGGATCGGCCCCGACGCCTCGAGCGCCGAAGCGATCGCGCCGGCCAGCTGCGCACGATCGTCCGGGTGCAGCAGTGCAGCGAAATCCTCGACGCGGCCGCCGAAGTCCTCAAGCCGGATGCCGAAGACCGCCGCCATGCCCGGCGACCAGCGGAGGCGCCCGAGCGCGAGGTCCCAGTCCCAGATGCCGAGGTGGGCGTTATCCTCGACGAGGCGCAGGGCATCCTCGGCACTCGCGAGCTCCCACTGCAGCCGCGTTGATTCGCTGACGTCGCCGATAACGGCGAGGAAGTGGGGCTCCCCATCCAGCGCCACCGCGCGTGCCGAGAGCAGCGTCCGCAGCAGGCGGCCCGAGCGATGCCGCACGAGGTGCGGGACGGCGCGCACCTCGCCGTGCTGGCGCAGGGCCTCGATCACCACGCGGCGCTCGTCGGTCTCTGCCCAGGCCGACAGCTCGGCCACCGATCGGCCGACGGACTCCTCGGGACCGTAGCCGCAAAGCCGGGCGAAGGACTCGTTCGCGGCGACGAGGCGACCGTCGGCGATGCGGGACAGCGCCATCGGCACAGGCGCGGCGCGCAGCAGGAGCTCGATCGCATCGAGCGTGAAATCCGTCGAACTCAAACCGCAGCCCCCGGAATGACTATCGATATCAGGCCGAATTAGCAGTCTCGAATCAACGCGACTTTCGCGTACACAGCGTTGCCCGGTACGCCTCGCGCCCAACCCCGTTCTTAAGTGAGTCGTGCCGGTTCCCCAATCACGCGTCCTAAGTCCACGGTGGACGGGAATGCATGCGAGCAGACGGATCGACTGGAGCGCACGCTGCACGGGTGACGCGCCCGCGGCGTGGAGGTCCCTCACGGCACGGCCGGTGCCGGGGACCGACGGGATCGGATCACGCGCGGCTGACCACGTACGTGGCCGTGGATCCGGACGACGTCGCTCGTCCCATGACGCCGTGGGCCCGCTGCCACGACCCCGAATGGTGGCCGCAAACCGGATCGTCCACGCTGCGCCGGATGGGCGGAGGGGACGCCTCGTGGAGTGGAACGTAAGCAAGGTGACCGGCGCGATGAGTCCCATGCCTTGGCTGATGCTTGCGATTGTCGCCGCGAGCGGCTGCACTCTGCAGGCCTACAGCGGAGCGCCTCAGGGTCGCGACGACACGGCGCAGCTACGCGGTCGCTACACGTACTTCGTGTTCTTCGACACCCACATCGAGGTACTCGCGCTCGACGGGAAG
>JAFEDP010000290.1 GCA_018241545.1 Pseudomonadota bacterium | reverse complement strand
CGATCCGCGCGCCCTACCTCGGCTTCGCGCTGGTCCCGACCGCGCGCGAGCTGCGGCTCGTGGTCGACACCGGGCGCTACCCGCT
Organism: Pseudomonadota bacterium; assembly: GCA_018241545.1. Lineage (GTDB taxonomy): Bacteria > Pseudomonadota > Gammaproteobacteria > Steroidobacterales > Steroidobacteraceae > CAIKZZ01. The sequence goes on along the minus strand of JAFEDP010000290.1, from coordinate 4,225 downwards.
CGGCCTGCTCGCCGCGGCGGTGGTCGACGTCGTGCTCGAGGTCGCGCGCGCCTACGTCACGGCCGTCTGCGGCACGCGTTCGGTCCGCCTGACCTACTACCTCGCCCGGCCGCGGCCCGCCCGGGCGCCGCGCCACCGACGCGGGGCGCGCCTCGTGTGGGGCGCGCCCTTCGATGGCCTCGGCGTACCCTGCGCCCTGCGCGACTTCCCGTGCCCGATGCGCGACGCGGCCACGAGCCGCGCCGCCCTCGCCCGGTGCCGCGAGGCGCTCGAGCAGGTCCTGCACCCCGGCGACTTCGTCGCGCGCACGCGCCACTGGCTGGTGGCGCGCCTCGAGCGTGGCGCGGGCGGCGTGCACCCGCGCCGGCTGCCGGCGCTCGCCGAGGCCGCGGCGGCGCTCGCGGTCTCGCCGCGCACGCTCGTGCGCCGGCTCGCCGAGCGCGGTACCGGCTTTCGGGCGCTGCGCGCCGCCGAGCAGCATGCGCTCGCGCGCCGGCTGCTCGGTGATGCGCGCTACACGGTCGGCGAGATCGGCCTGCGCCTCGGCTACGGCGATGCGGCGAATTTCGCGCGCGCGTTCAAGCGCACGGCCGGTGTCGCGCCCGGCCACTTCCGGCGCGGCGCGCGCGGCGGGCGCCGCCCGCCTCGGGCGGGCTAGTCGAGGGCGCCGGCCTGGGCGCGGCGCCGGGTCTGGGAGGGCAGCTCGCCGAACATCGTCCGGTAGCTCTGCGAGAACCGGCTCCAGTGCCAGACGCCGTGGCGCGCCGCGATCACGCCGATCGAGCTGTCGGCGTGCTCGGCGCTCAGGAGGTCCCGCCGCACCCGATTGAGCTGCAGCGTGCGCACGTAGTGCGCTGGACTCATGCCGATCACCGTGCGGAACGCGCACTCGAGCGAGCGGCGGCTGACGCCGACCGTCCGGCAGACGCCGACGATCGACGCGCCGTCGGCCGGCGCCCGCGCGAGCAGCTCGCGCGCGCGGTGGTAGACGGCGAAGGCCTGGCGCCTGCCGCGCCGGCGGGTGCGCGGCGCGTCGCTGCCCTCGGCGCTGGCCAGTCTCCAGACCAGCTCCGACAGCGCGCCGCAGTACTCGCCCGCCGCCGCACCGAAGTCGGCCGGAGCGCCGAGGTGGGTGAAGGCCTCGATGCCGGCGACGATCAGGTCCTGGAGGTCGTCGGTGCGGTCGGCGTCGCGCACCACGCGGATCTCGCGGGGCTCGAGCCCCTCGTCGGCGAGCAGCTCCGCCTCCATGTCGATGCAGAAGATCCGCACCCCCTCGGGGGTCGTGCCCTCCACGGTCGTCCCGGCCGGGTACAGCACCAGGTCGCCCGCGGCGACCTGCTGGCCGTTGAGCACGCACGGCGGCGAACCCGGCGCCACCAGGCTGAAGCCGAACCGGTCGCGCGGCGTGGAGGCCGACTGCATCAGCTCGCGGTTCGCACACTCGAGGTGCACCGTCAGCTGCCGGCCGAACTGGTAGGACTCGAAGCGGCCGCGGAACGGGCCCGCGCTGAGCTGCTCGTAGTGCTGGCCGAAACCGCGGAAATGGGCCGCCTGCGCATCGATGTCGTCATACTGCGAGGCGTACGCCCAGCGCTGGCGCGCCGCCTGCCCGGGCGCCTGACTTGCGAGCTCACGCCCGTCGCTCATGCTCAACTCTGCGCAAGGTGGATAACGGCTGCCCGCTGGCCGACGATATTTTATAGGCCGACGACCCGCGCCGGATAGCGGGCCAATGGGGGAGAAAGCCGTGTCATTTCCGCAACATAAGCATCCTGGCCAGCGCCGCCTGTGGCGCCTCGCGACCGGCGTGCTGGCCGTCGCGTGCACGACCGCCGCGCCGGCCGAGCAGGGCCGCCCGGAATCCGGTGCGCAGCTCGAGGAGATCATCGTCACGGCCACGAAGCGCTCCTCGACCGTGCAGGAGACGCCGATGAGCATCACGGCGATCTCGGGCGAGGACATCCAGGCGCGCGGCGTGCCCGACCTCACCGACCTCGTGCAGTCGGTTCCGGGCGTGTCGATGCGCTCGAGCGGCCCCGGCCAGACGGAGCTCGAGATGCGCGGCATGTCCTCCGCCGGCGGCAACTCGCCGACCGTCGGCTTCTACCTCGACGAGACGCCGCTCACCGCGCCGGCCAATGCGCAGAACGGCAAGGTCGTGATCGACCCCAACCTCTACGACATCAGCCGCGTCGAGGTGCTGCGCGGCCCGCAGGGCACGCTGTACGGTTCGGGCTCGATGGGTGGCACGATCAAGCTCGTGCCGAACGCGCCGGACCCGCGCAAGTTCGACGCAAGCGCCGAGGCCATCCCGTCGCACACCGACACCGGCGGCTTCAACCACGCCGAGAACGCCATGATCAACGTGCCGCTGGCCGGCGACGTGGCGGCGCTGCGCATCGTCGCGTCGGCCTCGCACGACTCCGGCTGGATCGACCGGGTCGTGATCGCCGACGGGGCGTTCCCGCTCGAGACCAACAACCTGACGACGCGCGGCAACGTGCTGGCGGCGCCGGTCGGCAAGACCTACCGCGGCGTCAACGACGCCAGCCAGTACGCGGCGCGGGCGAGCCTGCTGTGGAAGGCGACCGACGCGCTGACGATCGAGCCGCTGCTGATGTACCAGCGCATGTACCAGGGCGGACTCACCCAGATCGACAGCAACCCGGGCACCAACGCGCACTACCAGCCGTTCGATGCCGCGGAGCCCTACTCCGACCGATTCACGCTCGGCGCGCTCAAGCTGACCTACACCTTCGGTGCGTTCGACGCGACCTCGACCACCTCGCGCTGGGTGCGGGACTCCGAGCTGCACCAGGACGGCGCCGAGGAGTTCCAGTGGGCCTTCTCGGTGCCGGACGCGATCATGCCGTTCTACGTGTCGCAGGGTGGCTTCGGCCCGGCCGTGCCGACACCGGTGGAGTACGACAACTCGAGCCAGACCAGCGAGGAGCTGCGGCTCACCTCGACCGGCAGCGGCCCGTTCAAGTGGCTGGCCGGGTTCTTCTACAGCAAGTTCGAGTCGTGCTACTGCTCGATCGTGCTCTTTCCGGCGGCCGCCGACATGGTGGGTACGGCCAATGCGTTCACGCAGTTCCAGACCACGAAGATCACGCAGAACTCGGTGTTCGGCGAGGTCTCGTACCAGCTGACGCCCGCCCTCAAGGCGACCGCGGGACTGCGGCGCTACTCGTACCGCAGCGAGGTGGACGCCGCGACCTCCGGCTTCGTGAGCATCTCCGGCTCCGACCAGTTCGTGTACGCGCAGTCGCCGGAGCGCAATACCGGCATCAACCCGAAGGTGGACCTGTCCTACCAGGTCGACCCGAACCTGCTGCTGTACGCCACCGCGGCCAAGGGCTTCCGGCCCGGCGGCGGCAACCAGCCGGTGCCCACCTCCGGCCCGCTCGGGGACGTGTGCGAGGCCAACCTGCAGGCGAACCATGGCACGACCGCGTTCGTACCCTCGCCCCTGACCTTCGGGCCGGATTCGGTGTGGAGCTACGAGCTCGGCGAGAAGGCGCAGCTCCTCGACCGCCGCCTCACGCTCAACAGCGCCGCCTACTTCGAGCGCTGGGGCGGCACGCAGCAGAACGTGCCGCTGCCCTGCGGCTACCCGTACACGGCGAACGCGGGCGTCGCGCACGTCTATGGCGCCGAGCTCGAGTTCAACGCGCTGCTGGCGCCGGGTCTGCTGCTGTCCCTGAACGGCACCTACACGCACGCCACCTTCGCGGTAGGCAGCCTCGAGGCCTCGATCGCCGAGGGCACGCGCGTGCAGGACGTGCCGGACCACACGGCGACGATGTCGCTCGCCTACCGCCACCCGCTGACGGCGGGCATCGCCTACACGGCGCGCATCGACCACACCTACGTGGCGAGCCGCACCGACGTCACCTACGCGGTCAACCACCTGCCGTCGTACGATCTCACCAACGCGCGCGCCGGGCTCGAGGGCGAGCACTGGTCCTCGACGCTGTTCGTGCGCAATGCCTTCAACAAGCGCGCGATCCTGGGCGACGCCTTCCAGCTCAACCTCAACATCCCGACCTTCAATCGCGTGGTCGTGAGCCAGCCGCTGACGGTCGGGCTCGACCTCACGTACCGCTACTGACATGCGCCGCACCACGCTCGTCCTGTGGATCGCCGCGGCGGCCCTCGCCGGCGGCGGCTGTGCCCGCCGGCCGGCCGGCGAGTCCCCGGCGCCCGCGGCCGCGGCGCC
>JAFEDP010000028.1 GCA_018241545.1 Pseudomonadota bacterium | reverse complement strand
CGCAGGTCCGCCGGCACGCGCGGCGGGGGCCGGCGCGCGGCTCGCCCGCGCGTCGGCGACGGCGTCCCGGTGGCGTTCGCGCGCACCGCGCGGCGCACCAGGGCGAGCAGCGTGCGGCGCGTCGGCAGATCGTCAGCCGAGGCGATCCTGCCGAGCTGGCCCATCGCCGGCGCCCGGCCCGGCGCGGAGCGCACGACACGGCTGGACTTCCAGAAGCCGAACGCGCAGTGCCGCTGGAACGCTGCCATGAAGCACAGCGGGCCCTCGCACACGAAGAACGGCATGCGCCACTTGATGGTCTCGGCGACACCCGGGCAGGCGTCGTGCACGACGGCACGCAACCCGCGCAGGATCGGCCGGGCGAAGGGCGCCGCGCTGCGGATGTAGGCGTCGACCCGCGGGTCGCGAGTTCCCATGGTTCGCTCCACCACTACCGGCCCCAGGGAAGTCTAGCGCCCTCAGCGCCGCGCAGCGGCGCTGTGGCATGCTCGCCGCTTCCACGCACCGACGCTGGAGCCACTCATGAGCACCCCCGCCCCCCGCCCGCCCCTGCCCCCCTTCACGCGCGAAACTGCGACCGCCAAGGTGCGCGCCGCCGAAGACGCGTGGAATCGACGCGATCCGGAAAAGGTGTCGCTGGCCTACAGCGAGGACAGCCGCTGGCGCAACCGGGCCGAATTCCTGCAAGGGCGCGCCGAGATCGTCGCCTTTCTCAGGCGCAAGTGGGCCCGCGAGCTCGACTACCGTCTGATCAAGGAGCTGTGGGCGTTCACCGAGAGCCGCATAGCGGTGCGCTTCGCCTACGAATGGCACGACGACTCGGGCCAGTGGTTCCGCTCGTACGGCAACGAGAACTGGGAGTTCGACGAGCTCGGCTACATGCGCCGCCGCATCGCCTCGATCAACGACCTGCCGATCGCGGCCGCCGATCGCAAGTACCACTGGCCGGCGCCGGGGCCGCGACCCGCCGACCATCCGGGCCTGACCGAGCTCGGCCTGTAGGCCGCGCATGGGCGTCGTCGCACGGCTGACCGGGCTCGACAAGGACCTCGGCGGGGGCCTGCGCGTGCGGAGACTGCTGCCGGCGGCCGGGCGCCAGTCGGTGGGGCCGTTCGTGTTCTTCGACCACTTCGGTCCGGTCGAGATCGGCGCCACCGCGGAGGTCGACGTGCGCCCGCACCCGCACATCGGTCTTGCGACCGTCACCTTCCTGTTCGATGGCGCGCTCATGCACCGCGACAGCCTCGGCAACGAGCAGCGCATCGAGCCGGGAGCGGTCAACTGGATGACGGCCGGGCGCGGCATCGTTCACTCCGAGCGCCGGCCAGACGACCTGCGCGGGCGCAGCTACCGGGCGCACGGCCTGCAGCTGTGGGCGGCCCTGCCGCGCGCGCTGGAGGACTGCCCCCCGGCGTTCGAGCACACGCCCGCCGACCGGCTGCCCGCCTTCGACACCGGCGGCCTGCGCGGGCGTGTGCTGGTGGGCAGCGCGTTCGGCGTGCGCTCGCCGGTGACGCCGGCGGCTCCGACCCTGTACGCCGTGCTCGACCTCGCGGCCGGCACCGCCGCGACGTTGCCGCCGCTCGCCGCGCAGCTCGCGCTCTACCCGGTCGACGCGGACGTCACGGTCGATGGCGAGTCGGTGGCGCGCGGCACGCTCGCGGTGCTCGACGGCACGCGCCCCGCGCCGCTGGCCGCTTCGCAGGCGACCCGGGTCGCGCTGCTCGGCGGCGAGCCGCTGGACGGGCGCCGTCTGATCTGGTGGAACTTCGTGTCGACGCGCCGCGAGCGCATCCTGGCCGCCGCCGCCGACTGGGAGGCCGGCCGCCTGGGCCGCATCGCCGGCGACGAGTCGTTCATCCCGCTGCCGACCGACCGTCCGGTGCCCTGAGCGCGGGCGTCGTTCAGTTGTGCCGCACGAACGGCGCGTGCGGACGGTGGCTCAGCGAGTTGTACAGCGTCTCGATGAACGCATTGGTATTGATGAAGTCGCCCGAGTAGCGGCTCCAGGGATCGAGCAGCTTCGCGGACTTCATCTGCTCGAGCGTCTTGCCCTGCTTGAGCGCCTTGGCGACCACAGCGCTCGTGTCCTTGAGCATCTGCACGTACTCGCGCACGTCCGCGAGCGTCGACAGCTGGCCGTGTCCCGGGATCACCTTCACGTCGGCCGGCAGCGTCGCGATGACGAGCTCGCAGGCCTTGATCAACCCGTCGACGCTGCCACCGGCATCGACGTCGATGAACGGGAAGCCGTAGCGCACGAAGTCGTCGCCCATGTGCACGACATTCGCCTTCGGGAAGAAGATGATCGCATCGCCGTCGGTGTGGCCGGCCGGCACGTGCAGCGCGCGCACGTCCTCGCCATCGAGGTGCACGGTCACGTCGTGGTCGAACGTGATCACCGGCAGGGCCGCCGGGTCCGCGGGCTTGTTCGTCATGTGGATCGAGCCGCCGTTGCCGGCGGCGCCGCCCGCCGCCATCCGCGAGCGCACGTTGTCGTGGGCGATGACCGTCGAGCCGTCGCCGGCGAACGGCGCGTTGCCACCGGTGTGATCGAAGTGATAGTGGGTGTTGATGACGTAGCGGACCGGCTTGTCGGTGATGCCGAGCGCCTTCAGGGCCGCCGCGATCTTCGGGGCCAGCGGCGCGAACTCGTCGTCGACGAGCACGATGCCGTCGCCGCCGACGAGTGCGGCGATGTTGCCGCCCGCCCCTTCGAGCAGGTACACGTTGCCGGCGACGTGCGTCGCCCGGATCTCGACCTTGCTGAAGTCCTGCTCCTGCGCGACCGCCACGACGGCGAGCAGGGACGCGATGATCGTGGCGAGGATCCTGCGCATGACGACGGCCTCCGGGGCGGGGTGCGCGATGCTAGCACGCAGCCGTTGCTGCGGCGCACCGTCGCCGGGGCGCGAACGCGAGGTTCCCGCGCCGCGATCGAGGGGGCCGCTATCCTGGACACATCGGCCCCTGCATTGGAGCATCCATGATCCTCGTCCGCGACCGCGACCGGCGTGGCCACACGCGGCTCGGCTGGCTCGACAGCCGCCACACGTTCTCGTTCGGGGAGTATCGCGACCCGAACCACATGGGCTTTCGCAGCCTGCGCGTCATCAATGATGACCGCGTGATCCCCGGCGCGGGATTCGGCACGCATGGCCACCGCGACATGGAGATCATCACGGTCGTGCTCGAGGGCGCGCTCGCGCACCGCGACAGCCTCGGGCACGGCTCGACGATCCGCCCCGGCGAGGTGCAGCGGATGTCGGCGGGGACGGGGATCACGCACAGCGAGTACAACGCCAGCCAGACCGAGCCCGTGCACTTCCTGCAGATCTGGATCGTGCCGGAGGCGCGGGGCCTCACGCCGGGCTACCAGCAGGCGCGCTTCGACCCGCAGGAGCAGCACAACCGGCTGCGGCTGATCGCCGATCGCCACGGCACCGACGGCGCCCTCGTCGTCCACCAGGACGCGCGCGTGCTGGCTGCGACGCTGGACGCGGGCGCCTCGCTCGAGGTACCGCTCGAGCCCGCGCGCCATGCGTGGCTGCAGGTGGCGGGCGGCGTCGTCGAGCTCGAGGGCGACGAGCTGCGGGCCGGCGACGGCGCGGCGATCAGCGCCGAGTCGGCCGTTCGGCTGCGTTCGGGAGTCGGCGCGCAGCTGCTGGTGTTCGATCTCGCCTGAGCGAGGTGGAACGTGCCGGGCGCGTGCCCCCGACCGCCCGGCCCGGTAAGATGGCGCCGCGTGAGACACCAACCGACGCCCGCCCTGAGTCGCCGCGAGTTCGATCGCATCAAGGCGACGGTGCTGCCCGCCCTCCAGGCGGCGAGCCGCATCACCCTCGGCCGGCAGCGCCGCGTGGCGATCAAGCGCAAGCGGGACGGCTCGGAGGTCACCGCCGCCGACCGGGCGGCGGAACGGCTGCTGCGGCGCGCCATCACCGAGCAGTGGCCCGGCGACGCCATGCTCGGCGAGGAGTACGGCGGCGCGCTCACCGACCACGGCCGCTGCTGGCTGGTCGACCCCATCGACGGCACCGCCTCGTACGTCCTGGGGCTGGGTACCTTCGGTACGCTGCTCGCGCTGCTCGTCGACGGCGAGCCGGTGTTCGGCTGCATCCATCTCCCGGCGATGGGCGAGACCACCTACGCGGGCGCCGGTCTCGGCTGCTGGCTGCAGCGCGGCTCGGGCCGCGCCCGACGAGTCACCGTGCGCGAGCCGCGCCCGCTGGCCGCGGCGGAAATGGGGCTCACCAGCTACAAGGCCAGCGACCTGGCGCCGCGTCCCGGGCCCTGGCGGCTGTCGGCGCTGGCGCGCGCCGTCGGCCGCGTCCGGCTGGTCGGCGACTGCGTGCAGTACGCGCTGCTGTGCCGCGGCGAGCTCGATGCGTGCGTCGACCCGCTGATGAATCCCTGGGACATCGCCGCGCTGATGCCGTGCGTCCGCGAGGCCGGCGGCTCGTGCGGTGACCTGGCCGGCAACACCCGCGGCGTGCTGCACGCGAGCTCGTTCGTCGCCGCGACCTCTCCGGCGCTGCGGCGCGCGATCTGCCGGCGCCTGCGGCCGCGCTGATCAGCCGATCACGTTGAGCTCGCGCAGCGGACGGCCCTCGAGCAGCCGTTCGACGCACAGCGGCCCGAGGTCGATCCGATCCTCCCGACCCAGCAGGCGTGCCGCCAGCGCGCGGCCGACGGCGGGCGCCTGCATGAGGCCGTGCCCGGAGAAGCCGTTCACGAAGTACAGGTTCGCCACCGCCGGGTGCGGCCCGACGATGGCGTTCTGGTCGAAGTCATTGACCTCGTAGTAGCCGGCCCAGGCACGCTCGAGCCGCGCCTCCTCGAAGGCCGGGATCCGCGCCGCGAGCGCCGGCCACAGCTCCTCCTCGAACGGCCCGTAGTCCGGCTCGAGCGGCAGGTCGTCCGGGTCCTTGGCCGGGGCGACGCCGGCAATGAAGCGGTCGCCCTCGGGGCGCATCCAGAAGCCCGACGGGTCGATGATCAGCGGGCAGCGCTCGAGACGCGCGCGGCAGGCGATCACGTATACGGTCCGGCGCCGCGCGTGCACCGGCAGCTCGATTCCCGCGAGCGCCGCGACGCGCCGCGCCCAGGGGCCCGCGGCATTGACCGCGACCTCGCAACCGATGCGGGCGCCGTCCTCGAGCCGTAGGGCGGTGATCCTGCCGGCGTCGCGCTCGAGCCCGATGACCTCGCCACGAACGTACGCCGCGCCCTGGTGGCGCGCACGGCGGGCGAAGGCCGCGAGCAGCCCGTAGCCGTCGAACCAGCCTTCGCCGCTCAGGCCCAGCGATCCTAGCTCGAGGTCGTCGACGGCCAGCCAGGGGAACCGGGCCGCGAGTTCGGCCGGCGCGAGCAGCGCGACGTCGGCGCCGTGGGCGACCTGCACCGCGTGTGCGGCCCGCAGGCCGTCCGCCCGGCCATGCCGCGCGAGGTAAAGGTAGCCGCCCTCGTGCAGTCGCACGTCGGGACTGTCGCCGTCGACCGCCAGTGCCTCGCCCGCGCCGCGCAGGAACTCCAGGCTTTCCTGGGCGAGGCGGATGTTGAGCGGCGTCGTGAACTGCTGGCGGATCGAGGCGGCCGACAGCGCCGAGGAAGCGTGGCGGTACGCGGGGTCGCGCTCGACGACCGTGACGGCCGTGCCCGGGGCGAGGCGCGTCAGCCAGTAGGCGAGCGCCGAGCCCATGATGCCGCCACCAATGATCGCGAAGTCGGTGCGCATGAACGCTCCGTCGCAGCCAGTCCGCGCCGCATGGTACCGCAGCGCCCCGGCGAGACTCGCGCCGGCGGCACCAGCCACGCTAGGATGCAGCCACCGTCGCCGTGCGCGCCTTCGGATTTCGCCAATGGATTTCGCTTTGAACCGGTGCGGCCCCGGCCACCCGCAGCCGGCGGACGCCGGGTCCGACGAACACGACTTCGTCTGCGGCCGTCAGCACGCCTCACGGGCGCGCCTCGTCGCGGCGACGCCGTCATGACGATCCACCCGACCGCCCTCGTCGAGGAGGGCGCGGTACTCGGCGCGGGCTGCATCGTCCACGCCCACGCCATCATCACGCGCCACTGCGTGCTCGGCGACGGCGTGGTGGTCCATCCGTTCACGGTCATCGGCGGCGATCCGCAGGACCTGTCGTTCGATCCGGGCCTGCAGACCGGCGTGCGCGTCGGCGCGCGCACGGTGCTGCGCGAGCACGTCACGGTGAGCCGCGCCACCAAGCCCGGCACGGCGACCGAGATCGGCGCGGACTGCTACCTGATGGCGTCGAGTCACGTGGCGCACGACTGCCGGCTCGGCGACCGCGTGATCATGGCCAACGCGGTACTGCTCGCGGGCCACGTCCACATCGGCGAGCGGGTGTTCATGGGCGGCGCGGCGGCGATACACCAGTTCGTGCGCATCGGCGAAGGCGCGATGATCGGCGGCGTAGCGCGCATCACGCGCGACGTTCCGCCATTCACGATGGCGACGGAGCGCGACGAACTGGTCGGCCTCAACGTCGTGGGCCTGCGGCGGCGCGGCACGCCGGCGCCGGTCCTCGCCGAGATCAAGGCCGCCTTCCGGGCGACGTGCGGTCCGGTCGGCAACGCTCGCGAACTCGCCGCGGCGGCGCTCGCGGGCGGCACGTTCCACAGCGACGAGGCGCGCCGCTTCCTGGAGTTCTTCGCCGGCGGCCGGCGCGGCTTTCTGCGCACGCGCGGCTCCGGGGCGGGCGGCGAGGCACCCGTTTCCGGATGAACGACGCCCGACCCGGGGCGCGGTCGACTAGGCGGCCGCGGGCACCCTGACCGGCTTGGCCGGTCGCTCGGCCTTGCGCGCGGTGATGCGCAGCAGGCCGTTGCGCAGCGTCGCGGTGACGCGCTCGACCTCGATGTCGCGCGGGAACTCCAGCCGGCGGCAGAATTCCGCCGCCGCGAGCGCCGACCAGTGGACGGTTGTCTTGCCCTCGACCGCCGCTTCCCGCAACCCGGACTTGGCGTGTGCCTCGATGTACAGCGCGCGCGGGGTTGCGGTCACGGCGATGTCCGCCGGCTCGACGCCCGGGAGCGCGACGCTGAGCACGTAGTCCTGGTCTCGCTCGACCAACTCGCTCGCCGGCCAGCCGCATTCCCGCTCCGCGGCCAGCCAGTCGTCGAGCGCGCGCCCGGCGCCGAAGCCGCGCCCGCTCGCGAGTTCGTACGCGCGCTGCTGGATCGCCTCCATCATGCGCTCCGCCGCCTGGAACAGCGGCAGCTCACGTTCATCCGTCTTCATGCGCTTGAGATTGACCTCCGACATGGTGCCTCCTCGGGTCCAGGCCGCTGCACTCGACGCCCTCGTGCACCCGCTGTCGCGCTCGGCCGGTGGCCGGTCCGGGTTTGTTGTCCGTGTTCTCGGTCGTGGCGACCGCGATCAATGGGACTCCCGGCCCCGGGCACCGCGCCCGGGGTCGCTTCCAATCCTCGCGCAAGCCCGGTGCCGTGCCAATCGGTATAAGGAACACTGCGGATTGGTGCAGTCGTGGCCGGCCGCATCAATACCGGCGTGGCGGGCTTAAGCTGCGGCGCAGCAGCCGCACCCGAGGTCGAGCGCAATGCCGGTTCACAACGCCGCGATTGCCGACGCGTTCGACGAGATCGCGGACCTGCTCGAGCTGACGAACGCTAACCCGTTCCGCGTGCGCGCCTACCGCCGCGCCGCCCAGACGGTTCGAGGGCAGTCGCGCGAGCTATGGGAGGACGTCGAGGCGGGACGCGACCTCAAGCGCCTGCCCGGCATCGGCGAGGACCTCGCCGGCAAGATCGCCGAGATCGTCAGCACCCGCCGCTGCGCGCTGCTGGAGGAGCTGCGGTCGCGGGTCGCCCCGGGCCAGGTCGAGCTGCTGCGGCTGCCGGGCCTCGGGCCGAAGCGCGTGCGTCAACTGCGGCTGCGGCACCGCGTACAGACCCCCGCGCAGCTCAGGGCCGCGCTGGCCGCGGGGCGTCGGATCGGTGTCCCGGGCGCAGCGACCGCCACGGGAGCGCGCCTGGTCGCGGCGCTGGAACATCGCGGCGTGCCGGTCCGGATGCTGCGCAACGACGCCGCGCCGATCGCCACGGCGCTCGAGCGTCACCTGCGGGCCGTGCCGGACGTGGCGACGGTCGTCGTCGCGGGCAGCTACCGGCGCGGCCGCGAGACGGTGGGCGACCTCGACGTGCTCGTCAGCAGCGAGGAGCCGGCCGCGGCGATCGACGCGTTCTGCCGCTACGACGAGGTGCGGGACGTCGTCGCGAGGGGCCGGACCCGTGCCGCGGTGGTGCTCTTGAACGGGCTCGCCGTCGACCTGCGGGTCGTACCCGCGGCGGGCTTCGGCGCCGCGCTGCACTACTTCACCGGCAACAAGGCCCACAACATACGCATGCGCAACCTCGCCCGGCGCGCCGGCCTCAAGCTCAACGAGTACGGGCTCTTCCGCGGGCGCCGGCGCGTGGCCGGCCGCACCGAGGAGGAGGTCTTCGCGGCGGTCGGCCTGCCCTGGATCGCGCCCGAGCTGCGCGAGGACCGCGGCGAGATCGACGCGGCCCGGGCCGGTCGGCTGCCGGCGCTGGTGCGGCGCGAGGACCTGCGCGGCGACCTGCACGTGCACACCGAGTGGAGCGACGGCAGCGCGTCCATCGAGGCGATGGCGCGGGCGGCACGCGCAGCCGGACTGTCTTACATCGGCATCGCCGACCACTCGAGGTACCTCGGCGCGACGCACGGGCTCGACGCCGACGCACTGCGCCGCCAGTCCCGTGCGATCGACGCGGTGTCGGTCCGCGGGATCACGGTGCTGAAGGGGATCGAGGTCGACATCCTCGAGGACGGGTCGCTGGCGCTGGCGGACGAGGTGCTCGCCGGCCTCGACTACGTGATTGGCGCGGCCCACGGCGGCTTCGGGCTCGACGAGCAGCGCCAGACCCGGCGGCTGCTGCGCGCGCTCGACCACCCGCACCTGACGATCCTGGCGCACCCGCGCGGCCGCCTCATCAACGAGCGGCCACCGATGACTTTCGACCTCGCGGCCGTACTCGCGCGCGCACGCGAGCGCCGTACGTGGGTGGAGCTCAACTGCCAGCCGTCCCGCCTGGACCTGCCGGATGTCGACCTGGCGCTGGCCCGCGCCAGCGGCGTGCCGGTGGCCGTTGGCAGCGATGCGCACGGCGTCGGGGGCTTCGCCTTGCTCGAGCCGGGACTGCTGCAGGCCCGGCGCGGCGGGCTCGAGGCACGGGACGTCGTGAACACGCTGCCCCTCGGGAGGCTGCGCGCCGCGCTCGCGCGCGGCCGCTGACGGGCGCCGGCCGGGATCAGCCAGCGCGGGTCCCGTTGGGCACCGGGCGCTCCGGAACCGCGAGCGCCGGCGCGACGCCGTCGGCATAGCCGAGGTCGAAGAGCATGGCCTCGGAGACCTGGCCCGCCATCGTGCGCGGCGGCAGATTGACGACGAACAGCGCCTGGCGCCCGGTCAGGTCGGCGCGCGGGTCCGTGCGCTCCTGCTTCATGCCGACGAGCACGCTGCGCTGGTGGTCGCCGAAGTCGACCGTCAGGCGCAGCAGCTTCGACGAGCGCGGCACGTCGTCCACGCCGGTGATCGTGCCGACGCGGATGTCCAGGCGCGCCAGGTCCTCGACCGACACCAGTGGCTTGGTCGGTGCGGGCGTCATGCCACCGCCTCGCGCGCGGGCCGCAGGCCGGCGACGCACAGCAGCGTGACGAGGCAGGCGCCGGCCATGTAGACGGAGATCCCGAAGGTGCCGTGATAGGTGGCGAGGATCGCCGTCGCCACCGACGGAGCCACCGCGCCGCCGACCGCCGAGCCGAGCTGGTAGCCGAGCGACGCTCCGGAGTAGCGCACGCGGGTCTGGAACATCTCCGCGAACAGTGCCGCCTGAGGTCCGTACATCATGCCATTGATGGCCTGCGTGACGCAGATCGCGAGCGTGATCAGCACCGGCGAACGCGTGTCGATCAGCGGGAAGAACGCAAAGGCCCAGGCGGCCATCAGCGCACTGCCGGCCATGTACAGGCGCAGGCGCCCGAATCGATCGGAAAGCGCGCCGAACAGCACCAGTGCCGGCGCCGTCGCCGCGCTCGCGACCAGAACGCACGCCAGCATCGTCGACTTCGACAGCGCGAGGTAGTCGCGACTCGCGCCGTACGCGACGACGAACGTGATCGAGAGGTAGAACGAGACCTGCACCGCGAGGAACGCGCCCGCCGCCAGCAGGATCTGGCGCGGGTGGCTGCACAGGGCCTCGACGAGCGGCGAGCGCGCCGCCGGGACCGCCGCCGCCGGCATCGTGGCGAGTCGCGCATCGCGCGCGGCCTTCAGGGCCCGGAACTCCGGCGTCTCCTCGACGCGCCGATGGACGTAGTACGCGAGCCCGACGAGCCCGATGCTGAGCCAGAACGGCACGCGCCAGCCGACCGCCAGGAAGCCGGCCGGAGTGGTCAGCGCCGTGGCCAGCAGGAACGCGAGGTTCGCGGCCACGACGCCGGCGGGCGCACCGACCTGCGTGAAGCTGCCGTAGAAGCCGCGCCGCGCCGGCGGCGCGTTCTCGACCACGAGCAGCATCGCCCCGCCCCACTGGCCGCCGATCGCGAGCCCCTGCAGGAAGCGCAGCACGACCAGCAGCGCCGGCGCCCACGCGCCGAGTACCGCGTAGCCGGGCAGGCAGCCGATCAGGGCGGTGGCGCTGCCCATCAGGACCAGCGCCGCCGCCAGCGCCGCCTTGCGGCCGGCGCGATCGCCGAGGTGTCCGAAGAGCGCGGCCCCCACTGGCCGCGCGAAGAATCCGACCGCGAAGGTGCTGAACGAGGCGAACAGCGCCACCAGCGGCGGCAGGCCCGGAGCGAAGTAGAGCGTCGGGAACACCAGCGCCGAAGCGACGCCGTACAGGTAGAAGTCGAACCACTCGATGCTCGTGCCCGCGAGCCCCGTGAGCACGAGCCGCGCCATGGCGACCGGCCGCGGGGCGTCCGCGGCGGTCGCAGCCGGCGGCGGCGGGTTCACTTCGGCGAGCCGAACGAGTTGCGGTGGACGCTACCGCCCTTCATGACGAACCCGACGTCCTCGAGGCGGCGGACGTCGGCCAGCGGGTCGCCGCGCACCGCGACCAGATCCGCCTCGGCGCCCTCGCGCACCACGCCGATCCGTCCCTGCATCCCGAGCAGCTCCGCGGCGCGGCCGGTCGCCGACTGAATCGCCTGCATCGGCGTCATCCCGAGCTCGACCTCGCGCGAGAACTCCTGCGCGATCGACTCGCTCCACGGGAAGCCCCCGACGTCGGTGCCGAAGGCGATCTTGACGCCGGCGCGCAGCGCCTTGCGGAACGACTCCGCATGCGCGGCGACCCGGGCCCGGTCGCGCCGCCCGCCGGGCGTATCGGCCGGGTCCCAATCCTTGTAATAGACCGCGAGCGTCGGCACGTACCAGGTTCCCTGCCGCAGCATCTGCGCCACCTGGGCGTCGCTGAGATCGAGCCCGTGCTCGATCGAGTCGCAGCCGCCGTCGAGCGCGCGCTGCAGGCCGATCCCGCCATACGCATGGCAGGCCACCTTGCGGCCCCAGCCGTGCGCCTCGTCCACGATCGCGTGCAGTTCCTCCACGGTCAGCGTCGGCTGCGAGACGAGGTGGCCCGCCTCGTCGGTCCAGGACCGATGGGTCATGTAGACCTTGATCCAGTCGGCCCCGTGATCCAGCTGCTCGCGCGCGGCCTTGCGGGCCTCGACCGGGCCGTCGACGATCTGCACGCCCTTCGGCACCTGGATCTCCGGTGCGTAGTCCTCGAGCCCGTAGCCGCCGGTGGTCGAGATGGCGCGCGTCACGATCAGCAGGCGCGGCCCCGGGATGTAGCCCGCCTCGATGGCCTGCTTGATGCCGACGTCGGCGTAGCCGGCGCCCTCCGTCTCGACGTCGCGCAGCGTCGTGAAGCCCTGGTCGAGCGCGCGCCGCGCCGACACGACGGCACGGGCCGTGCGCAACGACAGCGGGTGCTTGAGCAGCTGCACGTCGTACCCGCCCTCGGCGGGGACCTCGCCCTGCAGGAACAGGTGCGTGTGGGTGTCGATCAGGCCCGGCAGCAGCGTCGCATCGCCGAGGTCGATGCGCTGGGCGTCGCCCGGCAGGTCCGGCGCACCGCGGTCGCGGACCGCCACGATCCTGCCATCGCGAACGACCACCGCGACGTTGGCGCGCGGCCGCGGCGACGTTCCGTCGATGAGCGCCGCGGCGGTCACGACGATCGGCCGCTCGGCGGCCCCGGCCGCGGTCCCCGCCAGCAGCGCCGCCGCGAGCACCCCGGCGCGCGCGACCGCGCGCACGAACGCGCCGCTCACAGGTGCACCTTGTCGGGCACGACGAGCGGTGGCCATTCCTGCGACGCGCCCTCGTACAGGCTGACCGTCTTCTCGAGACGCGGAGCCCCATCGTGCACGGCGATCGTGTGCGGATGGCCGGGCTCGTAGCCGGTCCACAGCGAGACGCCGGCGTAGGCGCCGTCCTTGCGCAGGACGTAGTAGGTCATGTCGATGTACTTCAGCCGCTCCATGTCTCCCCCGTAGTTGCGCACGATCCGCTTCAGGGCATCCATCCCTGCCTCCAGCGGGGCCATGCCGCGGCGCATGTTCTCGACGATCGTGTGCGCGCCGGCGACCTTGATGTTCTCCTCACCGCTGCCGGTGGCGCCGGCCGAACCGACGTCCGGATCGGTGTAGCACCCGGCCCCGATGATCGGCGTGTCACCGAGGCGCCCGGGAAGCTTCCACGCGAGTCCGCTGGTCGTCGTGATTCCGGACATCTCGCCGCTGGCGGCGAGTGTCGAACAGTGGATGGTGCCGGTCGGCGGAAACAGCACCTTGCGGATCGCCGCCATCTGCTGCTGGGGCGCGATGCCGAGGTCCTGGGCCAGGGCCTGCAGGCGCTGCACGACTTCCACCTGCGCGGAGGCCTGGTGCCGGCCGTGCAGGCGATCCCGCCACGCGGGATCGGCGAGGCCCGGCCCCCACCAGTCGGAGTGCGACTCCTTCCACAGCAGCCAGGTCTTGCGCGATGCCTCGGTCAGCAGGTTCTCGCGGCTGAAGCCACGGGCGACGGCGAAGCGCTCGGCCCCCTCGCCCACCAGCATGACGTGGCCGGAGTGCAGCATCACATCGCGTGCGAGCCGCGAGACGTTGCGGATGTTGCGCACGCCGCCGACCGACCCGGCGCGGCGCGACGGGCCGTGCATGCACGAGGCGTCCAGCTCGACGACGCCCTCCTCGTTCGGCAGGCCGCCGAGGCCGACACTGTCGTCGTTCGGGTCGTCCTCCGGCCCGCTGACGACCGCGATCGCCGCCTCGAGCGTGTCGGCGCCGCCGTGCAGCAGCTCGTACGCGCGCTCGAGATAGGCGAAGCCGTTGCCGGCCGACACGATCACGGGCGCGCTGGCCGCGCGCATTCGCTGCTTGGCCTCCACCGCGGGCGCGGCCGTGGCGGCAGCGCCCGGCGCTGCGAGCGCGCCGAGCGCGATACCCGATACGAAGTCGCGGCGGGACAGCGTCATGATTCGCCTCCAGGCAAGATCCAGCCCCGGCACTCTAATGGAGTCGCAGCGGGGCTGCACCCCGTCGCCACGCGCCCTTCAGCGTCCCGTCGGAAGGATCAGGTCCCACGGCGATGGCTCGACATCGCGCGCAACCGGCACGACGAGGAGCGTCGGCCCGCGCCGCGCCAGCGCCTCGCGCACTGCCCGCTCGAGCTCCGCCGGCGTGTCCACCCGCTCGCTGCGGACGCCGAAGGATTCGCCGAGCCGCACGAAGTCGGGATTCACGAGGTCGCTGCCGATCACGCGGCCGAACGTCGACTGCTGGTCGCGACGCACGTTGCCGAAGGCAGCGTTGTCGAAAACCACTGCGACGACGCCGATCTGGTACTGGGCCGCCGTGGCGAGCTCGGCGCAGGCGAACAGAAACCCGCCGTCGCCGCTGACCGAGACCACCGGCCGGTCCGGGTCCGCCACCTTGACGCCGAGTGCGGTCGGGTAGCCGTAACCGAGGGTCCCCTGGTAGCCGGACGTGACGAACCGCCGAGGCGCATGCACCGGCAGCGCCAGCCAGGCGGTGTAGCCGACCTGGCACATCTCGTCGACGAAGTAGCCGTCGCGCGGCAGGGCGGCGCCGATCGCGCGCACGAACTCAACCTGCGGACGCAGCCCCGCCACGGCCTCCGCCGACTGCTGCCTCGCGGCACGCGAGGCGTCGCGCCGCCCGGCCCGCGGCCGCGGCTCCTCCCGGACCACGGCCTCGAGCAGCGCGCGCGTCCCGTCAGCGCCGTCGGCCAGCACCTCGACGTCGCTGGACACGCGCACGAACTCGCGGGGGTCGATGTCGATGCGGATGGTCCGTAGCCCCGCCGGGCGCGAGCGCCAGCGCAGGTCCGGGATCTCGAGGCGCGTGCCGATGGCGACCAGCACGTCGGTGTCGCGCCACAGCGCGTGGCCGGAGGCGATCGTGTGAGCGAGTTCGTGGTCCGAGTCGAGGATGCCGAGGCCGACGCGAAAGGCCACGACCGGCGCGCCGACGTGCTCTGCCAGCGCCTGCACCGGGGCGGCCGCCTCCAAGGCGCCGCCGCCGACCATGATCATCGGCGCGCGCGCGCCGGCCAGCAGGCGCGCGGCCTCGCGGATCGCGGCCGGATCCGGCACGGGCCGCGGCAGCGGCGGCAGCGGCGCAACCGGCTCGCAGGGCACGCGCCGGGTGAAGTGGTCCCATGGCATCTCGAGGCCGACCGGCCCGCGGCGGCCGCCCAGCATCTGCTGGAAGGCCTGGGCCACGAGCGACGGTGCCGCGCGCGGATCCTCGATCAGCGCCGACCACTTGGTCAGCTGCCGCAGTACCGCGAGCTGGTCGGCCATCTCGTGCAGGTGCCCGCGGCCGCGCCCGAGCCACGCGGAGGGAACCTCGCCAGTCAGGCACAGCACCGGCGCGTCGCGTCCGAGGGCCGTGAGCAGCCCGGCCGAGGCGTTCATCAGGCCCGGACCGGGCACGACCGAGAACACGCCGGCGCGCCCGGTCGCGAGCGCATAGCCAAGCGCCATGTAGGCGCAGCTCTGCTCGTGACGCGGAGTCACGACCCGAATCCGGTCCTCGGCGCGCTTCAGCGCGTCGAGCAGCCCGTAGGTCTGCACGCCGGGCAGCGCGAACACGGTATCCACGCCGTGGGCCAGCAGCCCGTCGACCAGCGCCTCGCCGCCGGTGCGAAGTGGGAGGATGGCGGCGTCCGGCGTGGCGACGGGCATGGAGGCACGGCGTGGTCGGCGGCCGCGGGCGACGGCCGGCGGGGACTATAGCCCGGGTGGCCGCGCCGCGCAGGCGGCACGGCGACGCGTGCGCAGGAATCGGAGCGTCCGGACAGCGGGCGGCGGCGCACATTACCTCGCACACGCCGCTCGCCGCCGAGGCCTACAATGCAGACCCCTCTACCGCCCATCGCCATGCCCCTCGACCCGACCCGGTGGCGTGCCATTGCGCGCCGCGACGCACGGCAGGACGGCGCGTTCTGCTATGGCGTCACGACGACCGGCATCTACTGCCGGCCGTCATGCCCGTCGCGCCGGCCGCGACGCGAGCACGTGCGCGTGTTCGGTTCGCCGGCGGCGGCAGCCGCGGCCGGCTTTCGCCCGTGCAAGCGCTGCCGGCCGGACGACGGGCGCGACCCCACGGCCGCGCGCCTCGAGGCCGTCGCGCGCCACTTGGAGGCGCATGCCGACGAACCACTGCCGTTGGCGCGGCTGGCCCAGCGCGCGCGGCTGTCGCCCGCGCACTTTCAGCGGCGCTTCAAGGCGCGCTTCGGCGTCTCACCGAAGGTCTACCAGGACGGCGTGAGGCTGGCCCGCCTC
>JAFEDP010000289.1 GCA_018241545.1 Pseudomonadota bacterium | reverse complement strand
AGCACCAGCTCCGGCACGATCTCGGCGGGCCGGGACAGGTGCGAGGCGAGCAGCGCCGCGTCGCCGCCGGTCAGCAGCAGGCGCGGCTCGGCGCCGGCGGCGTGCGCGAACTGCGCGGCCGCGCGCTCGGCGAGCGCGGCGAGCGTGAACGGCACCGGGTCGGGCGGCAGCCCCGCGAGCGCGCGGCCGGCGAGCAGCCGCTCGTCGGTGGCCCAGGCGGCGCGCGCGTCCGCCAGCATCTGCACGCCCGGGACGATCAGCCCGCCGTGGTGGCGGCCGGTGCCGTCGATCGCGTCGACGGTCAGCGCCGTGCCGCTGTTGACGATCAGCGTGGCGCGCGCGGCGCTGCGCCACGCGGCGATCAGCCCGAGCCAGCGGTCGACGCCGAGCGCCGCGGGCCGGCGGTAGCCGTTGACGACCCCGAGCAGGCGCGGCGCGGGCACCACGAACTCGGGCTCGACCGCGTAGTGGTCGCGCGACCACAGCGTCAGCGCCGCGGCGAAGGCGGGCCCGGCCACGTTGGCGACGACGATGCGCGAGGGCCGGTGGCCGTCGGCCTCGATCTCGGCCTGCCAGCTGCGATGCGAGGCATCGTGGGCCACGGCGCCGGAGGGCGCGATCTCGAGGTACTCGAGCCACGCCCACTTGATGCGCGTGTTGCCGACGTCGAGCAGCAGGATCATGGCCCGAGAGTCTAGGCGATCTTGCCGCAGCGCGGCGGCCGGGCACGAGCGGGCGGGGGCGGGCGGGGGCAGGGGGCTGCCGGGACCGTAGGAGAGGGCCGCCGCGGGGGCCAACTCCCCCCGCGGCGGCCGGGATCGGAATCGTCTGCCTCAGTGCAGCGTTTGCCGGTCCGTCACCAGGACTGCCCGCGACCGCGCCATCCGGGCGCCATGACGTCGAGGGCGCCGGCAGGATATAAAGGACCGGCCGGCGACGGGCACCGATCGCATCACACTATTCCGTTATGTCAATGGAAACCCCGGTCACAGGACCGCGGCTGGAGCTCGTCGTCGCGGTCGCCCGCAACGGCGTGATCGGCCGGGACAACGGCCTGCCCTGGCACCTGCCGGCGGACCTCGCCCACTTCAAGCGCGTGACCCTCGGCCACCCGATCCTGATGGGGAGGCGCACCTGGCAGAGCATCGGCCGGCCGCTGCCCGGCCGGCGCAACCTCGTGCTGACCCGCGATCCGGCGTTCCATGCCGAGGGCGCGACCGTGGTGCACTCGCTCGCCCAGGCCTGCGCGGCGGCGGGCGCGGAGCGCCTGATGGTGATCGGCGGCGCGGAGCTCTACCGCGAGTGCCTGCCCGCGGCCGAGGTGCTGCACCTGACCGAGGTCGACGCGGACGTGCCGGGGGACGCGCGCTTCCCGGACTGGCGGCGCGAGGAGTGGCAGGAGCTGGCGCACGAGGCGCATCCGCCCGATGAGCGCCACGCCTACGGTTACCGCTTCGTGACCCTCACGCGGCGGGGGCGCTGAGCGGCGCGAGGCGCGCGTCGATCTCCTCGAGCAGCGGCTCGAGCGGTACGTCGCCGAGGTGGCGGCGGCCGCGCGTGGCGCGCGCGAGCAGCTCCGCCTGCAGCGCGCCGCGGCGCTCGGCCTCGGCGTACGGGATCTCGGAGTGGAACATCACCATCGAGTAGCGCGGGATGAACCGGTCCGGCCGGCGCCGCTCGAGCTCTAGGGACAGCTCCTTCTGCAGCGCGAAGGCGGGGTCGCGCACCGTGTCGCGCATCTCGGTGTAGTTCTCGATCGCCATCCGCGCGATGGCCGCGGTGTCCTCGCGGCGCAGCGCGTCGAAGCGCGCGAAGCACGCCGTCCAGTCCGGGGACCCGCCCAGCAGGTCGTCGAGCACGCGGCAGTCCTCGAAGGCGCAGTTCATGCCCTGGCCGTGGAACGGCACGATCGCGTGGGCCGCATCGCCGAGCAGCAGTGCCTGGCCACCTGCGTGCCAGGGGCGCGCGTGGATCGTCGACATCCGGCCGACGGGGTTGGCGGCGTACTGCGCCTCGAAGTCCGGCAGCAGCGCCAGCACGTCCGGGAAGTCGCGCTCGAACAGCACCCGGGCCGCCGCCGGCGCCGCGAGCGCGGCGAAGCTCACTGGCTCGCCCTCGGCCGGCAGGAACAGCGTGGCCGTGAACGTGCCGTCGACGTTCGGCAGCGCGATCAGCATGTAGCCGCCGCGCGGCCAGATGTGCAGCGCGCCGAGCGCCAGCCGGTGCGAGCCGTCGGCGGCGGCAGGGATCGTCAGCTCCTTGTAGCGATGCGCGAGCGTGTCCTCGCGCGCGGTCGCGACGCCCGCCGCCACCATCGCCTGGCGCAGCGCCGACCCCGAGCCGTCCGCGGCCAGCAGCGGGCCCATCGGCAGCTCGAAGCGCAGGCCGGCCGCGAGGTCCTCGATCTCGACCTGGCCACGGGCGAAATCCGCGCCGCGGCAGGCGTGCTCGAAGTGCAGCGCGACCCCGGCGGCCTCGGCGGCGTCGACCAGCACGTGGTTGAGCCCGGCGCGCGAGACGGCATACAGGAGCTCGTGCGGCCGCTGGCCGTAGGGCAGGAAGCGCGCGGTGCCGTCGGCGTCGTGCACCATCCGCCCGCGCATCGGCATCAGCAGCGGGCGGATCGCCTCCAGCAGGCCCGCGCGCTCCAGCGCGGCGATGCCGCGCGCGGCGAGCGCGAGGTTGATCGAGCGCCCGGCGGGCAGCGCGACGCGGCGCGCGTCGGCGCGCCGCTCGTACAGGCTCACCCGCAGGCCCCGGCGCGCCAGCAACACGCCGACGAGCGGTCCGGTGCAGCCGGCACCGAGCACGACGGCGTGCTCGCTCACGGGGTCGCGAGTGCGTCGGCGAGCGCCTCGATCGCGCGCTCGACCTCCGCGAAGGTGTTGTAGAGCGGTGCCGGTGCGAGGCGGATCACGTCCGGCTCGCGCCAGTCGCCGATCACGCCCGCGGCGCACAGGCGCTCGAAGGTGGCGCGCCCGGCAGCGGCGCCGCCGCCGATGCGCAGCGAGAGCTGGCAGCCGCGCTCGGACTCGGCCGCCGGCGTGACGATGTCGACGCGGCCGGCGAGCCGGGCGGCGAGGCGTGCGCGCGCGAACGCGGTGAGCGCCAGCGACTTCGCGCGCAGGGCCGGCAGGCCGGCCTCGTCGAACAGCGCCAGCGACGCCGCGAGCGGCGCCAGCGCCAGCACCGGCGGGTTCGACAGCTGCCAGCCGTCGGCGCCGGGCGCCGGCACGAAGTCCGGCCCCATCGCAAAGCGCGTGGCGACCTCGTGGCCCCACCAGCCGGCGAAGCGCGGCAGTGCCCCGGCGCGCGCGTGGCGCTCGTGGACGAAGGCGCCGGCCACTGCGCCTGGCCCGGCGCACAGGTACTTGTAGTGGCACCAGACCGCGAAGTCGGCGCCGGCGTCGTGCAATGCCACCGGCACGTTGCCGATCGCGTGGGCCAGGTCCCAGCCGACGACGGCGCCGGCGCGCCGGGCGGCGCCGGTCAGCGTCGCCACGTCCAGCACCTGCCCGGTGCGGTACTGCACGCCCGGCAGCAGCACCAGCGCGAGCGTGTCGCCGGCGCGGTCGATCGCCGCGACCAGGTCCTCGGTGCGCAGCACGTCCTCGCCGGGCCGCGGCTCGACCTCGACCAGCGCCTGCTCCGGCGCGAGGCCGTGGTAGCGCAGCTGCGAGACGATGGCGTGGCGGTCGGAGGGGAAGGCGCCGCGCTCGATCAGCACGCGGTGGCGCGCCCCGGCCGGCCGGAAGAAGCTGACCAGCAGCAGGTGCAGGTTGACCGTCAGCGTGTTCATCGCCACGACCTCGCCGGGCGCGGCGCCGACGAGGCGTGCCAGCGGCGCGGCGAACTTCTCGTGGAAGTGCAGCCACGGGTCGGGGCCGGTGTGGTGGCCGCGCACCGCGAGCGTCGACCACAGCTCCAGGACCTCCTGCACCCGGGCCGCGGCGTCGCGCGGCATCGGCCCGAGCGAGTTGCCGCACAGGTACACGGCCGTGCGGCCGTCGGGTCCAAGCGGCAGCCGGAAACGCGCGCGCAGCGGCGCGAGCGGGTCGGCGCGATCGAGCGCCTCGGCCTCCGGTGACGCGGTGCGCTCAGTCATGCAGGCGCAGCGGGTAGAGCAGCGGCCGGCTCGGCGCCGCGTCGCTCATGAAGGCCGGCAGCTGCAGGTCGAGCAGGTACCAGCCGTCGTGGACGGTCGGCGCGATCCAGGCGAGCTCGGTGATGGTGGCGTGGCGCCGGGCGGCGTCGTGGGCGCGCCGCGCGCCGGCCGGCAGGCCCCAGAACGCGCGGTGCGCGACCAGCCGGCCGCGGT
>JAFEDP010000288.1 GCA_018241545.1 Pseudomonadota bacterium | reverse complement strand
TCCAGCTCCACGTTGAGGCCGAGGGAGCGCATCTCCTTGACCAGCACGTTGAAGCTTTCCGGGATCCCGGCCTCGAAGGTGTCGTCGCCACGGACGATGCTTTCGTAGACCTTGGTCCGGCCGGCCACGTCGTCCGACTTCACCGTCAGCATCTCCTGCAGGGTGTAGGCGGCGCCGTAGGCTTCCAGGGCCCAGACCTCCATTTCCCCGAAGCGCTGACCGCCGAACTGCGCCTTGCCGCCCAGCGGTTGCTGAGTGACCAGGCTGTACGGGCCGATCGAGCGGGCGTGGATCTTGTCGTCCACCAGGTGGTGCAGCTTCAGCATGTAGATGTAGCCGACGGTCACCGGACGCTTGAAGCGCTCGCCCGTCTGGCCGTCGTAGAGGTACGACTGGCCGGAGCGGTTGAGGCCGGACTTCTCCAGCAGGTTCTCGATGTCGGCGATGTGGGCGCCGTCGAACACCGGGGTGGCGAAGGGGATGCCCTTCGACAGGTTCCGGGCCAGTTCGAGCAGCTCCTCGTCGCTGTCCGGCAGCTCCTGCTCGGGGCCGTAGGCGTCCACCAGGTAGTCGATCAGCGCCTTGCGCTGGCCGCCGTTCTGCCAGGCTTCCAGCAGCTCGGCGATCTGGCGACCGAGGCCGGCCGACGCCCAGCCCAGGTGGGTCTCGAAGATCTGACCCACGTTCATGCGCGACGGCACGCCCAGCGGGTTCAGCACGATGTCCACGTGGTTGCCGTTCTCCAGGTAGGGCATGTCCTCGATCGGCAGGATCTTGGAGATGACCCCCTTGTTGCCGTGACGGCCGGCCATCTTGTCGCCCGGCTGCAGCTTGCGCTTCACCGCCACGAACACCTTGACCATCTTCATCACGCCGGGCGGCAGCTCGTCGCCGCGCTGCAGCTTGTCGACCTTGTCCTCGAAGCGGCGGTCGAGGCGCTTGCGGGCCTCGTCGAACTGGCGGCGCAGGGCCTCCAGCTCGCCCATGGCCTTCTCGTCCTCGAGCGCGATCTGCCACCACAGGCCGGGCGCGATCTCTTCCAGCTTCTCGGCGTCGATCTTGCCGCGGCCCAGGCCCTTCGGCCCCGAGACGGCGACCTTGCCGACCAGCAGGTCGCGAAGGCGGCTGGTCATGTTGCGGTTCAGGATCGCGAACTCGTCGTCGCGGTCCTTGCCCAGGCGGTCGATCTCGGCGCGTTCGATGGCCAGGGCGCGCTCGTCCTTGTCGACGCCGTGGCGGTTGAAGACGCGCACTTCCACGATGGTGCCGGCCACGCCCGGGGGCAGGCGCAGCGAGGTGTCGCGGACGTCGGAGGCCTTCTCGCCGAAGATGGCGCGCAGCAGCTTCTCTTCCGGGGTCATCGGGCTTTCGCCCTTCGGCGTGACCTTGCCGACCAGGATGTCGCCCGGCAGGACTTCGGCGCCGATCGCCACGATGCCGGCCTCGTCAAGGTTGCGCAGGGCTTCCTCGCCGACGTTCGGGATGTCGCGGGTGATCTCTTCCGGGCCCAGCTTGGTGTCGCGGGCCATGACCTCGAACTCCTCGATGTGGATCGAGGTGAAGATGTCGTCGCGCACGATGCGTTCGGAGATCAGGATCGAGTCTTCGAAGTTGTAGCCGTTCCAGGGCATGAAGGCGACGAGGGTGTTACGCCCCAGCGCCAGTTCGCCCAGCTCCGTCGACGGGCCGTCGGCGATCACGTCGCCGGCCGACACGCGGTCGCCCACCCGCACCAGCGGACGCTGGTTGATGCAGGTCGAGGTGTTGGAACGCTGGAACTTCTGCAGGCGGTAGATGTCGACGCCCGGCTTGGTGGGGTCGGTCTCTTCCGTCGCGCGGATGACGATACGGGTGCCGTCGATCTGCTCGATGATGCCCGTGCGGCGGGCCACGACCACGGCGCCGGAGTCCACCGCCACGATGGCTTCCATGCCGGTGCCGACCAGCGGCGCATCCGACTGGATGAGCGGCACGGCCTGCTTCTGCATGTTCGAGCCCATCAGGGCGCGGTTGGCGTCGTCGTTTTCCAGGAACGGGATCAGCGAGGCGGCCACGGAAACCACCTGCTTCGGCGACACGTCCATCAGGTCGACGTCGGCCTTGGGCAGCAGCGAGGGTTCGCCGTTGATCCGGCCGGGGACGAGGTCTTCGACGATCTCGCCCTTGTCGAGCTTGATGTTGGCCTGGGCGATGACGTGCTTCGCCTCTTCCATGGCCGACATGTAGACCACCTCGTCGGTCGTCTTGCCGTCCTTGATCCGCCGGTACGGGCTTTCGATGAAGCCGTACTTGTTGACCACCGCGTGGGTGGCCAGCGAGTTGATCAGGCCGATGTTCGGGCCTTCCGGCGTCTCGATCGGGCAGATCCGGCCGTAGTGGGTCGGGTGCACGTCGCGCACTTCGAAGCCGGCGCGCTCGCGGGTCAGACCGCCCGGGCCAAGCGCCGACAGACGGCGCTTGTGGGTTATTTCCGACAGCGGATTGGTCTGGTCCATGAACTGCGACAGCTGCGAGGAGCCGAAGAATTCGCGGACGGCGGCGGCGGCCGGCTTGGCGTTGATCAGGTCGTGCGGCATGACCGTGTCGATATCGACGCTGCTCATGCGCTCCTTGATCGCGCGCTCCATGCGCAGCAGGCCGACGCGGTACTGGTTCTCCAGGAGTTCGCCGACCGAACGCACCCGGCGGTTGCCGAGGTTGTCGATGTCGTCGATCTCGCCGCGGCCGTCGCGCAGGCCCACCAGGGTCTTCAGGACCGCCAGCACGTCGTCCTTGCGGATGATGCGCACGTCGTCGGGGCAGTCCAGCTCCAGGCGCATGTTCATCTTCACGCGGCCGACCGAGGAGAGGTCGTAGCGCTCGCCGTCGAAGAACAGCGACTTGAACATGGCTTCGGCGGCTTCCACCGTCGGCGGCTCGCCCGGACGCATGACGCGGTAGATGTCGAACAGGGCGTCCTCGCGGGCGCTGTTCTTGTCGACCCGCAGGGTGTTGCGGATGTAGGCGCCCACCGTGACGTCGTCGATGTCCAGGACGTCGAGCTCGGTGAAGCCCTGGGCTTCCAGCGAGGCCAGCAGGCCCGGGTCCAGCTCGTCGCCGGCTTCGGCGTAGATTTCGCCGGTCTGGAAGTTGACCAGGTCCTTGGCGAGGTACTTGCCGGTCAGCGCCTCGGGCGCCAGCAGCAGGGTCTTGAGCCCCGCGTCGGCGAACTTCTTGGCGTTGCGGGCGGAGATCTTGGTGCCTGCGGGCGCGACTTCTTCGCCGGTGTCGGCGTCGATCAGCGCGAATTCCGGCTTCACGCCACGCCAGCGTTCCGGCTGATAGGCCGTGGCCCAGCCGCCGGCGGCGCCCTTCTTCTCGGCGCGCTTGGTGTAGGTCAGGGTGTCGTAGAAGGTGGAGAGGATTTCCTCCCCATCCATGCCCAGCGCCATCAGGAAGGTGGTGGCCGGCAGCTTCCGGCGCCGGTCGATGCGGACGTAGACCACGTCCTTGGCGTCAAATTCGAAGTCCAGCCACGAGCCGCGGTACGGGATCACGCGGGCGGCGAACAGCAGCTTGCCCGAGGCGTGGGTCTTGCCCTTGTCGTGGTCGAAGAACACGCCTGGCGAGCGGTGCATCTGGGAGACGATGACCCGCTGGGTGCCGTTGACGATGAAGGTGCCCTTCTCGGTCATGAGCGGGATGTCGCCCATGTAGACGTCCTGCTCCTT
This sequence comes from Pseudomonadota bacterium, assembly GCA_018241545.1. Taxonomy (GTDB): domain Bacteria; phylum Pseudomonadota; class Gammaproteobacteria; order Steroidobacterales; family Steroidobacteraceae; genus CAIKZZ01. The sequence continues at coordinate 637 of JAFEDP010000288.1, read as the reverse complement.
GATGTCCTTCACGGAGCGGGCGCCGGTCTCTTCGTCGGTTTCGAAGACGATGAGGCGCAGCTTGACCTTCAGCGGCGCGGCATAGGTCATGTCGCGCTGGACGCATTCCTCGACGTCGTACTTCGGCTCCTCGAACTCGTAGGAGACGTATTCGAGCACCGCGCGCTCGTTGAAGTCCTTGATCGGGAACACCGACTTGAAGACCGCCTCGATGCCCTCGTCGCGGCGGTCCGCCACGCGGGTCTCGCGCTGCAGGAACTGCTCGTAGGAGGAGCGCTGAACCTCGATGAGGTTCGGCATCTGGACGGCTTCGGGAATGCGGCCGAACGACTTGCGGATCCGCTTCTTGCCGGTGAAGGTCTGCGCCATTTTGATCCCTTGGGACGCGGGTGAAGGACTCCCCGCGTCGGTTCGAGTTCCGCGTCCACCCTCGACCGCCGAAGCGGCCTGACGCCGGAAGGCTCCCCGTTTCGCCGGGAGCGCCCCCTCGCGTGGTCGGAGGGCTGATGACCACGCCTCGGGACATTTCGCGCGCGAAGGCCGACGACGGTACGCACGCAAAGGCGCTGCCGGAATCGGGGAATTTCGCGAAGAGCGCTAAGTAGGACACTTCCCCCGCGAAGGGAAGCCCCCTCCA
>JAFEDP010000287.1 GCA_018241545.1 Pseudomonadota bacterium | reverse complement strand
CACTTCCCGCTGGTGGTGCTCGGCGCCGGGCCGGGCGGCTACACCGCTGCATTCCGTGCCGCCGACCTCGGCCTCAAGGTCGGGCTGATCGAGCGCTGGCCGACGCTCGGCGGGGTCTGCCTCAATGTCGGCTGCATCCCGTCGAAGGCGCTGCTGCACGCGGCGCAGGTCATCGAGGAGGCCGCCGCGATCGCCGGCGCCGGCATCACCTTCGGCGCGCCGCAGATCGACCTCGACCGGCTGCGCGGCTGGAAGCACCGGGTCGTCAGCCGCCTCACCGCCGGCCTGAACGCGCTCGCCAAGCAGCGCAAGGTCGAGGTCGTGCGCGGCGAGGCGGAGTTCATCTCGCCGCACCGTCTCGCGGTCGAGGGCGAGGGCGGGCGCCGCGTCATCGGCTTCGACCAGTGCATCATCGCCGCGGGCTCCGAGTCGGTAACGATGCCGGGCGCGCCGCAGGATCCCCGCATCATCGACTCGACGGGCGCGCTCGAGCTCGCCGGCCGGCCGGAGCGGCTGCTGGTCGTCGGCGGCGGCATCATCGGCCTCGAGATGGCCTGCGTGTACGCGGCGCTCGGGTCCAAGGTCACGGTCGTCGAACTGCTGCCCGGGCTGATCCCGGGCTGCGACCGCGACCTCGTCCGGCCGCTCGAGAAGCGCCTGCGCGCGCACTACGAGGGCATCCATACCGGCACGCGGGTGACGCGGATGGAGGCGGCCGACGACGGCATCCACGTCACCTTCGAGGGCGACGGTGCGCCCGCGCCGCAGCGCTTCGACCGCGTGCTGGTCGCGATCGGCCGGCGCCCGAACGGCAAGCGCATCGGCGCCGCCGCGGCCGGCGTCGCGGTCGACGAGCGCGGTTTCATCACCGTCGACCGCCAGCAGCGCACCAACGTGCCGCACATCTTCGCGATCGGCGACATCGTCGGCCAGCCGATGCTGGCTCACAAGGCGACGCACGAGGGCAAGGTCGCCGCCGAGGTGGCGGCTGGCCACAAGCGGGCCTTCGACGCGCGCGTGATCCCGGCGGTGGCCTACACCGATCCCGAGATCGCCTGGGTCGGGCTGACCGAGACCGAAGCGCAGGCCAAGGGCATCAAGGTCGGCCGCGGCGCGTTCCCGTGGATCGCGTCGGGCCGCTCGCTGGCGCTCGGTCGCGAAGAGGGCTTCACCAAGCTGCTCTTCGACCCGGACACTCACCGCGTGCTCGGCGCCGGCATCGTCGGTACCAACGCCGGCGAGCTGATCGGCGAGGTGGCGCTCGCGATCGAGATGGGGGCGGACGCCCATGACATCGGCCTCACGATCCACCCGCACCCGACGCTGTCGGAGACAGTGGCGTTCTCGGCCGAGGCATTCGAGGGGACGCTGACCGACCTCTACATGCCGAAGAAGGGCTAAGCCCTCAGTTGGCCGGCGGTGCGAGCGGCACCGACAGCACCACCCGCAGCCCCGGGTCCGCGTCCCCGAGCTCGAGTTCTGCCTGGTGCAGCCGGGCGACCGCGGCCACGAGCGACAGCCCGAGTCCCGAGCCCGGCAGTCCGGAGCTGCCCGGGAGCCGCCGGAACCGCTGGGTCGCGAGTCCGCGCTGAGTGGCTGGAATGCCGGGGCCGCGGTCGACGACCTCGAGGCGCGCGCGCCCGCCGGCGCGCGCGAGCGCGAGCCGCACCGGGCTGCCGCGCCCGTACTTGAGCGCGTTGTCCAGCAGGTTCGAGAGCGCCTGGGCGAGCAGCTGGCGGTGGCCGTGCACCACGAGACCGGGCTCGATCGCCACGCTGAGCTGACCCGGCTCGCCGGCCGGCTGATAGAACTCGGCCAGGTCCTCGGCCACCGCGCTCAGGTCGATGTCCTCGAGCGGCGCCGTCCCGGACTCCGCGAGCGCGATGCGCAGCAGCCCCTGCAGCGTCTCGCTGAGGCGGTCGATCTCCGCGAGCACCGCGTCGCCGGCGGCGGTGGCGGCGGCGTCTGCGGCCAGCCGGCGCGCGTCCTGGGCCGCGCCGCGGATCCGGTTCAGGTGGCCGCGCAGGTCGTGGGCGGTGCTGTCGAGTACCGCGCGCATCGTCATGGTCAGCGACTCGACGCGGCCCAGCAGTTCGTTGAAGCGCGCGACCAGCGCGTCGAGCTCGTCGCCGCTGCCGCTCAGGGGCAGCCGCTCGCCGAGGTTGCCGGCCGCGATCCGCCCGGCGCTCGCGCTGATCGCCTGGGCGGTGCGCGAGATGCGCCGGCCGAGCCACAGGCCGCCGAGCACGCCGAACAGCAGCGTCACGAGGACCGCCCAGGCGAGGCTGCGCAGCATCACGGCGCGGAACGTGCGCCGGTCCTGCACGTCGTGGCCGACCAGCAGGCGATAGCCGCCGCCGAGTTCCACGACCTTGGCGCGGATGCGCCGGCTCGCGTTGGCGTCGCCACGGGTGACCGCGACGTCGAACTCCGCCCAGCCGCCGGCCTGCAGCGCGAGGTCGGGCAGCACCACCACGTTGCCGGCGAGGAAGTCGCCGTGCTCGTTGCGCAGCTCGTAGACGCCGCCGCGCACCCATGGGTCCTCGGCACGGTCCACCACCACGGTCACGAAGGCGTCGAGATCGCGCTCGCGGAAATCCTCGGCCAGGCCCTGGGCCTCGAGCGCGATCAGCTGGTCGCCCTCGGCGGCGATCAGGCGGGAGGTGCCGAGGTAGACGCCGCCCAGCACCGCCATCATGGACACCGCGATCAGCAGCCCGTGCAGCAGCGCCAGGCGTGCGATCGAGGAGCGCGCGAAGCTGACCAGCGCCACGCCGGCCGCTCAGGGGTCTTCGCTGAGGGTATAGCCGGCGCCGCGCACCGTGTGCAGCAGCTGGCGCTCGAAGCCCTTGTCGATGGCCTGGCGCAGCCGGCTGATGTGGACGTCGATGACGTTGGTCTTCGGGTCGAAGTGGTAGTCCCACACGCCCTCGAGGATCATCGTGCGCGTCACGACCTGGCCGGCGTGGCGCATCAGGAACTCGAGCAGCTGGAACTCACGGGCGGTCAGCTCGATCTTGCGCCCGGCACGGGTGACACGGCGCGCGCGGGCGTCGAGCTCGAGGTCCGCGATCTTGAGCTTGGCCGCGAAGCCCGCCTCGCCCTGGCGGCGCGCGAGCGCATCGAGCCGGGCGGCCAGCTCCTCGAGGTGGTACGGCTTGGCGAGGTAGTCGTCGCCGCCGGCACGCAGCCCCTGGATGCGCTCGTCGACCTCGTCGAGCGCGCTCAGGATCAGGATCGGCACGCTGCTGCCCGAGCCGCGCAGGCGCTTGACGATCTCGAGCCCATCGAGCTTCGGCAGCATCCGGTCGAGCACCAGCACGTCGTAGCTGCCGGTTTCCGCCGCCTTGAGGCCGGACTCGCCGTCAAAGGCCTGCTCGACGACATGGCCGAGCTCTCGCAGCCCCTTGACCAGGTACTCGCTGGCGCGACGGTCGTCCTCGACGAGAAGGATCTTCATGGCACTGCCTCGGGCGACAGGATACGGCAACTCGGACCGGCCCACGGCCGGCAACCTTAAGGACATTTAACGACCGCGTAAGGCGCCCCGGGCCGCGCTCGGGCTAGGCTGCCCGCGTGACCTCCACGATCCGCAACACGGGCGAGACCCCGCGCCGTGGCGCGCGCCGCGGCGCGCCCCTCGCGGTGGCGCTCGCCGCTCTGCTCGCCGCAGGCTTCGCCGCCGCAGCGGGTCCGGTGGCGCACCCGGCACCGCCCGCTGCCACCGCGGCCGACTGCCAGAACCTGCTCAAGCAGTTCGACGTCGCCTACCCGGCGCACCACGACGCGGCGCGCGCCGAGAGCGCGCGCCGCAATCGCGACCAGGGGGCCGCCGACTGCCGCGCCGGCCGGTACGCCGACGGGGTCCACAGCCTGCGGCGCGCGCTGCACGACATCGGGGTCAAACCCGTCAAGAGCGTTTCGCTCGCGCCGTCGCGTTAGCCGCAGGCGCCGCCGTCTTCGGCCGGTAGCCGCACTCGGCGCGGACCGGGCAGCGCCAGCACTCCGGACGGCGCGCCTTGCAGGTATAGCGGCCGAGCAGGATCAGCCAGTGGTGGGCGTGCAGCCGGTACTCCTCCGGCACCACGCGCAGCAGCGCGTCCTCGACCGCGCGCACGCTGCGTCCGGGCGCGAGCCCGGTGCGGTTCGCGACCCGGAAGATGTGCGTGTCGACCGCGATCGTCGGCTCGCCGAACACGCAGTTGAGGACCACGTTGGCGGTCTTGCGGCCGACGCCGGGCAGTGCCTCGAGCGCGGCGCGGTCGCGTGGCACCGTGCCGCCGTGGCGCTCGAGCAGTAGCGCCGACATCGCGATGATGTTCTGGGCCTTCGTGTTGTAGAGGCCGATGGTCCGCACGTAGGGCTTTAG
>JAFEDP010000286.1 GCA_018241545.1 Pseudomonadota bacterium | reverse complement strand
CCTGCTGGCGCTCGCCGGCTGAGCCGGACCCCGGCCGTGCTGCGGCGCGGCCGGCCTGCGGGCCGGCCGCGCGCCGCGTGACCGGCTGCGCACGCCCGTCCGGGCGTCGCGCCCGACCCTTCAGATTTGGCGGCGGCGGACGATCCCCCGAACGGGTCCTGCCGGTTCCCGGCCGGGCTCGCGTGCCGTCCGATCGCCGCCGATCCCTGGCCGGGACCGGATGGCCAACCCCGTGGTCCGGGGAGGGAGAGCCGAGCTGATATGAGTGCAATCAACAACTTGCGGCTCGGCACGAAGCTGCAGATCGCCTTCCTCGCGATGCTGGCCTTCGCCGGGATCATCGGCTTCGCGGCTGTCGCACAGCTGTCGCGGGTGGCGGCCACGGCCGACGAGCTCGCCACCGACACCCTCGGCCGCGTCTACGGCGTCTCCCAGATCGGCGGCGAGGTGGCCGAGTGCCGATCGGTGGTGCTCGAGATCCTGACGCGCCTGCAGCTCGGCAACGCCGAGGGCGCCGCGGAGTCGACCCAGGCGCTCGCCGCGGTGCGCACCCGCATGCAGGCCGACCTGCAGGCCTACGACAAGCGCGTGGTCGCCGGCGACCAGCGCGCCCTGTGGGGCGAGCTGCTCGCCACCTGGAAGGCCTACGACCAGGAGCAGCAGCGGGCGCTGTCGATGGCGGAGGACGGCCTGCCCGGGGACGCGCAGCGCGTGCTGATCGCGCAGGCCAAGGGCAAGTACGACGCGGTCAGCGCCGCCGTGCACACGCTGATCGAGCACGACAACGCCGCGGCGGCGAAGGCCCGCGAGGCCGCCGACCGCATCGCCGGCAACGCCCGGCGCATGGTGTTCGTGCTGCTCGGGATCGCCGCCGCCCTCGGGGTCGTGGTCGCGCTGCTCGTCAGCCGCGCGATCACGCGCCCGCTGCAGGAGGTGGCCCGGCTGCTGCGGGCGATCGGCGCCGGCCAGCTCGACAACCCGATCGACACGTCGCGCCGCGACGAGGTGGGCGAGCTGCTCGCCGGCGTCGCCGCCGCGCAGGCCGACCTGCGCGCGCGCGCCGAGGCCGAGCGCCGCCACGCCGAGGACGAGCGCCAGCGTGCCGAGGCGGACCGGCGCGCGCTCGAGGAGGTGCAGCAGATCGTCACGGCGGTCTCTGCCGGCGAGCTCGACCGGCGCCTGCCGACGGCCGGCAAGAGCGGCTTCGCCGCGCAGCTCGCGACCACGCTCAACAGCCTGATCGAGAACGTCGCCGGCGTGGTCGCCGGCCTGCAGCGCATCGTCGACAGCGCCAACGCCGGCGACCTGTCGCAGCGGCTCTACACGCAGAACCGCAGCGGCCTCGAGCAGCGGATCGCCACCAGCGTCAACCAGCTGGTCGGCGAGATGGCCGAGATCGTCGGCCGCGTGAAGGCCACGGCGGCCGACGTCAACCGCGGCTCGCACGAGATCTCCCAGGGCAACGCCAGCCTCTCCAAGCGCACCGAGGACCAGGCCGCCTCGCTCGAGGAGACGGCCGCCTCGATGGAGGAGATGACCTCGACCGTCAAGCAGAACGCCGACAACGCGCGCCAGGCGAACCAGCTCGCGCTCGATGCGCGCACGCGCGCCGAGCGCGGCGGCGCGGTCGTGTCGCAGGCGGTCACGGCGATGCAGGGCATCAGCGCCGCCTCCCGCAAGATCGCCGACATCATCGGCGTCATCGACGAGATCGCGTTCCAGACCAATCTGCTCGCGCTCAACGCCGCGGTCGAGGCGGCGCGCGCCGGCGAGCAGGGACGCGGCTTCGCCGTGGTGGCGAGTGAGGTCCGCAACCTCGCCTCGCGCAGCGCCGATGCCGCCAAGGAGATCAAGGCTCTGATCGGCGACAGCGTCGCGCGCGTCGATGACGGCGCCCGCCTGGTCGGCGAATCGGGTGCCACGCTCAATGAGCTGGTCGCCGCCGTCAAGAAGGTCAGCGACATCATCGCCGAGATCTCCGCGGCGAGCGAGGAACAGGCCTCCGGCATCGACCAGGTCGGCCGGGCGGTGACGCAGATGGACGAGCTGACGCAGCAGAACGCGGCGCTGGTCGAGGAGGCCGCGGCCGCCTCCGAGGCACTGGCCGGGTCGGCGCGCCGCCTCGACGAGATGATGAGCCGCTACCGCGTGACCGCCGAGTCCGCGGCGGCGCCGGCGGCGGCGCAGCCCGGCCCCGCCGTCCGCGGCGAGCGCCGCGCGCCCACACGTCCCTGGTCCGGACGCGCCTCGCGCGCCGGTTGACGCATCGAAGGAGGGTTATCCATGGTACGGTATCTGAGTCTGGCAGTCCTTGGCCTCGTGCTCGCGGCGGCGCCGCTCGGCCCCGTGCACGCGGCGGCCGCGCCGAGCAAGGACGAGGTGGTCGCGCAGGTGAAGAAGGCGATCGCGTTCTACAAGTCGACCGGGCGCGACAAGGCGCTCGCCGAGTTCAACAGCAAGGACGGCCAGTTCGCCAAGGGCGAAGACTACGTCGACGTGCACGACGTCGGCGGCAACTGCGTCGCGCACCCGACGACGCCGAGCCTCGTGGGCCTGAACCGGCTGGAGGCTGCCGACCCGGCCGGCAAGAAGTTCATCAAGGAGATCGTCGACGCCACCAAGTCGAAGTCGTCGGGCTGGGTCACCTACGAGCGCAAGAACCCGGTCGACGGCAAGGTCGAGCACAAGCTCGCGTACTGGGAGGTCGCCGACGGCCTGATCTTCAAGGCCGGCACCTACGACCCTAACGCCAAGTGAGCCGACGCGCGGCCGCGGCTCAGCGCCGCGGCCCGCCGTCGTCGGGGTAGCGCAGCGCCACGCGCTCGAACAGGCCCGCGTCGAGGTCGGCCCAGCGGTCGAGATCGGCCCGCAGCGCGCACACCGCCGCCGGCACGAGGTCGCCCAGCGCCTCGTCGTCGGTCAGCCAGCGCGCCAGGCGGCTGACGCCGGGGTTGTGGCCGACCAGCAGCACGTGCCGGCAGGAGGCGGGGGTCGAGCGCAGGATCGTCACCAGCATCGAGCGCTCCGCCAGGTAGATCCGGTCGTCGTGGCGGATCCGCTGCAGCGGGAAGCCGAGCGCGCGCGCGAACTCCTTGGCGGTGCTGACCGTGCGCACGCTCGGGCTCGTGACGATGTGATCCGGGTGCAGCCCGAGCGCGTGCGCGAGCTCGGCCATCGCCTCGGCCTCGCGCCGCCCGCGCTTGTCGAGCCGGCGCTCGAAGTCCTCGATGTCGGAGTCGTGCTTCTCGGCGTGCGCGTGGCGCACGAGGGTCAGGTGCTTCATGGCGCGCCGGCCACGGCCGTTCAGATGGCGCCGACCTGGACCCGGCCGTCGGCAATGCGCACCGGGAAGGTCGCGACCGGCTCGTAGGCCGGCGGCGAGAGCGCGGCGCCGGTCTTGAGGCAGAAGCGCGCCCCGTGGCGCGGGCAGATGACCTCCGTGCCCTCGACCGGCCCGTCGGCGAGCGGGTTGTCGTCGTGGGTGCAGCGGTCCTCGATCGCGTACAGGTCGCCGCCGACGTTGTAGACGGCCACGAACAGGCCTTCGACCTCGTACACCGCGTGGGCGCCGGGCGGCAGCTGTGCCGCGGCCGCGACGTCGACCCAGCGGGGGCGCTCGGCCGCCGCGCTCACATCATCCCCGTCTGCAGGCGTGCGGCCTCGGACATCATCTCGCGGCTCCACGGCGGGTCGAACACGAGGTCGACGTCCGTGGCGGTGATGGTCGGGATCTGCTCGAGCTTGTCCTTGACGTCCTGCACCAGCACCTCGCCCATGCCGCAGCCCGGCGCGGTCAGCGTCAGGCGCACCGTCGCGAGGCGCGAGCCCTCGTCGCGGCGCGTGATCTCGCACGAGTAGACGAGGCCGAGATCGACGATGTTCACCGGGATCTCCGGGTCGTAGCAGGTCTTGAGCTGCTCCCAGGCGAGCCGCTCGACGTCGGCGTCGGTCGCGTCCGGCGGCAGCTCGATCGTCGCCGGCGGCTCGCGCCCGATCGCGTCGGCGTCGGCGCCGGCGACCCGGAACAGGTTGCCCTCGACGTAGACCGTGAAGCTGCCGCCCAGCGCCTGGGTGATGTAGCCGACGCTGCCGGTGCGCAGCTTGACCTCGATGCCGGCCGGGACCAGCACCGCCTTGACGTCGCGGCTGACGACGAACGGGTCGCGGTCGTGTTGGCGCATACCGTGGGGGTCCTCGGGCTACTCGGTCGTCACCGGCGCGCCCGCGTCGGCGAGCGCCGCGGCGAGCGTATGCCAGCACAGGCTCGCGCACTTCACGCGCGCCGGGAACTCGCGCACGCCCGCGAGTGCGGCGAGCTTGCCGAGCGCGGGCGTCGCCGGCGCATCGGTACGCGTCAGCAGCTCGTGCACGGTCGCGTACAGCCGCTCG
>JAFEDP010000285.1 GCA_018241545.1 Pseudomonadota bacterium | reverse complement strand
CTCAGGCGCCGGAGTGCGCGAGCGCCGCGGCGATCGCGGCCGCGCGCGCCCCGGCGAGCAGGTGGATCGTCGCCGGCGCCGCCCGCATGACGGCCGCGACGCCGCCCTGCGCGACCGAGGCCTCGTCCAGCCGGCCGGGATCCACCAGCTCCACCCGCACGCGCGTCGCCGCGACTGCCGCCACTGAGCGGATGTTGCCTCGCCCGCCGAGTGCCGCGACGAGCCGGTCCAGGTCGCGCTGCGGGACCGGTGACGACATCGCGGGCACGGCGCGCGCGGCCGATGCCTCCGGCGCGGCCGGCGCCTCGGGCGCGGCGCCGCCGCGCAGGTACTCCTCCATGTCGGTCTTGAGGTTCTCAGACAGGGGGCCGAAGACCGCCTGCACGCCCTTGCCGAGCACCAGCACGCCGCTGGCGCCGAGCCCGCGCAGCGCGCTCTCGCTGACCCGCGCCGGTTCGTGCACGACGACGCGCAGTCGCGTGATGCACGCATCCAGGCTCGCGATGTTCGCGCTCCCGCCGAAGGCCTCGACGAGCTGGCGGGCGCGCTCGCCGCCGGCCGCCGCCGGCACGGCCGCCTCACGCGCAGCCGCCTCGCGGCCCGGCGTCTTGAGGTCTAGCCAGCGGATCGCGCCGCGGAAGAGCGCGTAGTACACGGCGGCGTACAGCGGCCCGAGCACGAGCACCAGCCACCAGCGCTGGGCGAACTTGCCGAAGGCGTTGAACACCAGGAAGTCGATGCCGCCCTGGGAGAAGGTGAAGCCCATGTGCATCCCGAGCGTGTTGGCGACGAACTGCGTCGACGCCGCCAGCAGGGCATGCAGCAGGTACAGGACCGGCGCCACGAACAGGAACGCGAACTCGATGGGCTCGGTGATCCCGGTCAGGAACGAGGTCAGCGCCGCCGAGATCATGATCCCGCCGACGGCGACGCGGTTCTCCGGACGGGCGCTGCGCCAGATCGCGAGTGCCGCCGCGGGCAGGCCGAACATCTTGAACAGGAACGCGCCGGCCAGGATCCCGGCGGTCGGATCGCCCGCGAAGAAGCGATTGATGTCGCCGTGCACCACCTTGCCGGTTGCGTCCTGGAACGTGCCCATCTCGAAGAAGAACGGCACGTTCCAGATGTGATGCAGGCCGAAGGGGATCAGCAGGCGCTCGACGAAGCCGTACAGCGTGGCCGCCGTCCGCGGGTCGCTGACCGCGGCCCAGTGCGAGAAGGCGTTGATGCCGGTCTGAACCGGCGGCCAGACGACCGACAGCACCGCGCCGGCGCCGATGGCCGCCAACGCGGTGACGATCGGGACGAAGCGCTTGCCGGCGAAGAACCCGAGGTACGGTGGCAGCGAGATGCGGTAGAAGCGGCGGAACATGGCCGCCGCCAGCGCGCCGGCGAGGATGCCGCCGAACACGCCCGTCTGCATCGACTTGATCCCCATGATCGTCGCGGTCTCGGCGCCCCAGACACCCGCCATGACGCCGAGCGTCGCGAGCAGCACCGCATAGCCGACCGCCGCGGACACGGCGGCGACGCCATCGTTGTCCGTGAAGCCCACGGCGACGCCGATCGCGAAGATCAGCGGCAGGTTGCCGAAGACGACGTCGCCCGACGCCTTCATCAGTGCCGACGCCAGCGGCGGGATCCACTCGAAGTTGGCGGCACCGACACCCAGCAGCAGACCCGCGACCGGCAGTACCGCGACCGGCAGCATCAGCGAGCGGCCGATCTTCTGCAGGAACGCGAACGCATTCGTCAGCATCGCAGCCTCCCGTCCGTCACGGTGACGCGACGCACGCGGCCAGCGCCGCGCGCACCTCGCCGGCGGTCGCCAGTCCGAGCAGCTGCGTGGCGAGTGCGCGGCAGCGGGCGCGCGACAGCCGGCGGACGCTGGCCTTCACCGAGGCCACCGCGGGCACCGCCACCGACAGCTCGTCGACCCCGAGCCCGATCAGCGCCGGGATCGCGAGCGGTTCCGCGGCCAGCCCGCCGCAGACACCGACCCAGCGACCGTGCCGGTGCGCGGCCTCGACCGTCAGCGCGATCAGGCGCAGGACAGCCGGGTGCAGCCCGTCTGCCTGCGCCGCGAGCCGCGGATGGCCGCGGTCCATCGCCAGCGTGTACTGGGTCAGGTCGTTGGTGCCGATCGAGAAGAAATCCACGTCCGGCGCCAGCGCCTCGGCGATCAGTGCCGCGGACGGCACCTCGATCATCACGCCGACCTTGACGGCAACGCCCGCGGCCGCCGCCTCCTCGGCCAGCAGCGCCCTGGCCCGGCGCAGTTCCTCGAGCATCGCCACCATGGGGAACATCACGTGCAGGTCGCCGAGCGGCGCGGCGGCGAGGATGGCGCGCAGCTGGGTGCGCAGGAGCTCCGGGCGCTCCAGCGTCACGCGGATGCCGCGCACGCCGAGGAACGGGTTGGCCTCCGGCGGCAGCGGCAGGTAGGCGAGCGGCTTGTCGCCGCCTACGTCGAGCGTGCGGATCACCAGCCGGCGCCCGCGACCGAGCGTCGCCGCGATCCCGCGGTAGGCCTCGCTCTGCTCATGCTCCGCGGGCGGCCGATCGCGCCCGCTGAACAGGAACTCGGAACGCAGCAGGCCGACGGCGTCCGCGCCGGCGGCGACCGCCGCCCGCGCCTCTTCACCGTCGCGGATGTTGGCCGCGACCTCGATCCGCTCGCCGTCGAGCGTCACGGCCGCCTGGGCCGCGAGCGCGGCGTCGGCCTCGCGCAGCCGGAGCTGCTCGGCGCCTCGGGCCCGGGCGTGCGTGACCTCCTCGGGCGCGGGATTCGGTCGCAGCACGCCGCTCCCGCCGTCGACGAGCACCGGGCAGCCATCGGGCAGCGCCCGCGCCGCCGGATCGAGGGCGCAGATCGCGGGGATGCCCAGCATGCGGGCCAGGATCGCCGCGTGCCCGGTGGCGCTGCCGCCGACGGTGCACACCGCGAGCACCCGCTGTCGGTCGAGCGCTGCGGTTTCCGACGGCGCCAGGTCCTCGGCGATGAGCACGAGGTCCGTGCCGGGCGGCAGCTCGACGGCACCCGTCCCGGCGAGCACCCCGAGCACCCGCTCGCCGACGTCGCGCACGTCGCGTGCACGCTCGCGCAGCAGCGGATTGTCGACGCGCTCCAGACGGGCTGCATAACCCCCATAGGACTGCCGCCACAGGCGCGCCGCGCTGGCTCCGCTCTCGAGGGCGGCCAGGACGGGGTCGAGGAGCTCGGGATCCGCGAGCAACTCGATGTGGGCATCGAGGATGCGCGCCTGCGGCGACTCCGCGAGCGGCGCGCGCAGCGCCGCGATCGCACGCCGGGCCTCGGCCAGCGCCAGCTCGAAGCGGGCGCGCTCCTGGACGGGACCCGTGCCTTGCTCCGGCACGTCGTGCACCAGGTGGCGCAGCTGCACGACGCGGCCCACCGCGATCCCCGGCGAGGCCGGCTGGCCGGTGAGCGTACCCGCGCCGGGCGTCACCGCCGTCGCCGGCAAAGGCGCCGCGTCAGCCGGCGGCCCGCCCGCGGCCGCGGACTCGCCACACCCCGCAGCGATCAGCTCGGCCAGGTCGCGCACTGCGGCCTGCGCGTCGGCGCCGGCCGCGACGATCTCCAAGCGGTCGTGCGCGTGCGTGCCCAGCAGCATGATCGACGTCAGGGACTTGGCGTTGGCCTGCGCCTCGCCGCGGCGGAGCCTGATGTCGGCGTGGTAGCGCTTCGCGGCGGCCGCGAGGGTCGCCGCCGGCCGCGCGTGCAGGCCATCGGGGTTCGGCAGCTCCACCTCGACCCGCGCAGTCGGGCCGCTCGGGGTGGTGAGCGCCGGCGGCTCGGCCGGCGCCGCGGCAGACCCCGCCAGCGGGCCGAGCTCGACGACGAGCAGCCGGTCGTGCCCGGCGCGCACCACGCCACCCTCGGCCACCGAACGCACGACACAATCGGCGCTGGTCACGATCACCGGGGTGACGAGACTCGCGGCTCGCGTCGCGACGAAGTCGGCGTCGAATCCCAGCAGCGGCTGACCGGCGACGACGCGCTCGCCGAGCGCCACACGCGGGACCAGACCCTCGCCCCGCAGCGTGACGGTGTCGATGCCGACGTGGATCAGCACTTCGATGCCCTCGTCGGCACGGATCGCGAGCGCGTGGTGGGCGCGATGCAGCTGCGTCACGACTCCCGCCACCGGCGCGAGCAGCTCGCTCGACGTCGGATCGATGCCGACGCCAGCGCCGACCGTGCCGGCCGCGAATACCGGGTCCGGCACCTGCGCGAGTGGCACCACGATCCCGCTCAGCGGCGCCAGCAGGTGCAGCGTTCGCGATGCGCCGGTCATCGGGGCCGCGCCGGTCGACGCGTCGTCGTACCCCTGCGCGTCGCGCTCACGCCAGCGGCTCGAAGCGCGCGGTG
>JAFEDP010000284.1 GCA_018241545.1 Pseudomonadota bacterium | reverse complement strand
GTGCCGCGGCGGGCGCCGGTGCGGGCACCGGCGCCGGACGCGATGCGGGCGCCGCGGCGAGGTACGCCTCGATCGTCGCCGGCACCACGAACTGGGGCGCGACGGCGTACCAGGCCGCGACCAGCGCCGCCACGGCGATCGCGGCATGCAGCAGCGCCGAGCCCACCAGCGACCAGGCGTGCTCGCGGACGAAGGCGTTCACCGCGACCTCAGCGCGCGCCGGCCGGCGGCGCCGGCAGCGGATCGGTGACGAAGCCGACGCGCGTGGCGCCGGCCTGCTGCAGCAGCACCATCGTGCGCACCACGCGCCCGTAGGCGAGCGCCTCGTCGGCCTTGAGCAGCACCGGCGTCTCGCGATCGCGACCGAGCACCGTGCGCACCCGCGCCGCGAGCGTGGCCTCGTCGACGGCGCGCGACTTGTCGTCGCCCAGGTTGACGTACGCGCGCCCGGCGCGGTCGAGGCTGACGACGATCGGCTCGCGCTTGGGGTCCGGCAGCGGCGTGGCGCCGGCCTTCGGCAGGTGCACCTGCACGCCCTGGGTCAGCAGCGGCGCCGTGACCATGAAGATGATCAGCAGCACCAGCATCACGTCGATGTACGGCACGACGTTGATCTCGCCCATCAGGCGCCGCCCGCGCTTGGCCGTCGCCGCCACCGCTCAGCCCCCGCGCGGCGCCGTGGCGTGGCGCTGCAGGATGGTGGAGAACTCCTCCATGAACGTGTCGAAGCGCAGCTCCAGGCGGCTGACCTGGTCCGAGAAGCGGTTGTAGGCCACCACCGCCGGGATCGCGGCAAAGAGGCCAATGGCGGTCGCGATCAGCGCCTCGGAGATGCCGGGCGCGACCATCTGCAGCGTCGCCTGCTGCACGGTCGCGAGCCCGCGGAAGGCGTGCATGATGCCCCACACGGTGCCGAACAGGCCCACGTACGGGCTGGTCGAGCCGATCGTCGCGAGCATCTCGAGGTTGCTCTCGAGGCGGTCGATCTCGCGCAACTGGGCGACCTTCATCGCGCGGCGCGCGCCCTCCATGAGCTGCGCGGCGTCGATGCCCGCCTGCTTGCGCAGCCGCGAGAACTCGCGGAAGCCGAACTCGAAGATGCTCTCCATGCCGCTCGCCTTGTCCTTGCGGCTCTCGATCGCGCGGTACAGCGCACCGAGGTCGCCGCCCGACCAGAACGAGGTCTCGAACGATTCCGCGGCGGCGCGCGAGCGGCCGAGCGCGCGGCGCTTCTTCAGGATGATGGCCCACGACACCACCGAGGCGGACAGCAGCAGCGCCATCACGATCTGCACGACCGGGCTCGCCTCGAGCACCAGCTTCAGGAACGACGGGTCGATGTTCAGGGCGTCGAGCGGGTTCATGCGAAGCACTGCGTGACGTGCGGCGGCAGGCGCCGGGGTTTGAGGCTGTCGGCGTCGAGGGCGGCGGCGCGCACGGTCGCGGCGACGATCAGCTCGGCGCCGCGCACGATGCGCTGCTCGAAGTCGAAGCGCGCGCCGCGCGCCTCGCCGAGCGCGGTCAGCACGACCAGCGCGTCGTCGTAGCGCGCGGCGCGCCGCCACTCGATGTGCATGTCCACCACCGCGAACTGCAGCCGCTCGCGCTCGCGCAGTCCCGCCTGGTCCACGCCACGTGCACGCAGCCACTCGCTGCGCCCGCGCTCGAGGAAGCGCAGGTACGAGGCGTGGTAGACGATGCCGCCGGCGTCGGTGTCCTCCCAGTAGACGCGGACCGGGAAGGCGTGCTCGCGGGGGGCGTGTTGGGGCGTGGGCTCGGTCGGCATCGCGCTCGGCTGCGGCGGGTGGACGGGCATCCGGCCGAGTTTTTTCGTCGGCCGTCAGGCGCTTATGACGCCCGATTCTACACGTTGGTTCCGTGAACGAGGGCTGAACCGGCCGGCGCCCGCCGGGCCCGGCTCACTCGTCGCGGAACAGCCCGAGGCTCTGCGGAGCCACGACGCTCGGTGGCGGGGCGAGCCCGAAGTGGGTGTACGCGGCCGCGGTCGCGAGGCGCCCGCGCGCGGTGCGCACCAGGTAGCCCTGCTGGATCAGGTACGGCTCGAGCACGTCCTCGATGGTGCCGCGCTCCTCGCCGATGGCGGCCGCGAGGCTGTCGACGCCGACCGGCCCGCCGCCGAACTTCTCGATGACGGTCAGCAGCAGCCGCCGGTCCTGCACGTCGAAGCCGAGGCGGTCGACGTCCAGCAGGTCGAGCGCGGCGGCGGCCACGGTGTCGCTGATGCGCCCGTCGGCGCGCACCTCGGCGAAGTCCCGCACCCGCCGCAGCAGCCGGTTGGCGATGCGCGGCGTGCCGCGCGAGCGCTCGGCGATGCGGGCGGCGCCCGCCGGCTCGACCGCGAGCCCGAGGATCTGCGCCGAGCGCGCCACGATGCGCGTCAGGTCCGCGACCGAATAGAACTCGAGGCGCTGCACGATCCCGAAGCGGTCCCTGAGCGGCGAGGTCAGGAGTCCCGCGCGCGTGGTCGCGCCGACCAGCGTGAACGGCGGCAGGTCGATCTTGATCGAGCGCGCCGCCGGCCCCTCGCCGATCATGATGTCGAGCTGGAAGTCCTCCATCGCCGGGTAGAGGATCTCCTCGACCACCGGCGCGAGGCGGTGGATCTCGTCGACGAACAGCACGTCGCGCGGCTGCAGGTTGGTCAGCAGCGCCGCGAGGTCGCCGGGCCGCTCGAGCACCGGGCCGGAGGTCTGCTTGAGCCCGACGCCGAGCTCGTTGGCGACGATGTGCGCGAGGGTCGTCTTGCCGAGGCCCGGCGGGCCGAAGATCAGCAGGTGGTCGAGCGCCTCGCCGCGGCGGCGGGCCGCCTCGATGAACACCGCCATCTGCTCCTTGACCGCCGGCTGGCCGACGTAGTCGGCGAGCAGCTTGGGGCGCACGGCGCGGTCGAGGCGCTCGTCCTCGGCCCGGCCCTGCCCCGAAACGATCCGGTCCGGCTCGATCATGTGGGCCTCCCCCGCCTCAGCCGGCCGCGGCCCTGAGCGCGCGGCGGATCAGCTCCTCGACGCTCGCGCCCTCCTCGCCCGCGCCCTTGAGCAGGCGCGTGACCTCGGCGGGCTTGTAGCCGAGGGCCACGAGCGCCGCGAACGCCTCCTGCTGCGCCGACCCGGACTGGCCCGCCGCGGGCGCCGGCGCCGAGGGGCCGCCGCCGAGGTCGCGCACGCGGTCGCGCAGGTCGATCAGTACGCGCTCGGCGGTCTTGCGTCCGACCCCCGGCACGCGCACCAGCGGCTCCGGATCCTGCGCCTCCACGGCCACCAGGAAGTCGTCGATGCTGATGCCCGAGAGGATGCCGAGCGCGATCTTCGGTCCCACGCCCGACACCTTGAGCAGGCTGCGGAACAGGCGCCGCTCCGCCTCGGTGCCGAACGCGTACAGCACGTGCGCGTCCTCGCGCACGACGAGGTGGGTGCGCAGCGTGACCTCGGCGCCGGTCTCGGGCAGGCCGTAGAACGTCGACATGGGCGCCTCGCACTCGTAGCCGACGCCGTTGACGTCGACGAGCAGCGCCGGCGGGTGCTTGGCCGCCAGCCGGCCGCGCAGCCAGCCGATCACGCCGCGCCGCCGGCGGCCGCGACCGCGAGCCGCGTCGCCCGGCCGTGCGCGTGGCACAGCGCGATCGCGAGCGCGTCGGCCGCGTCGCCGCCGAGCCGGCCGCTGAGGCCGAGCAGTGCGCCCACCATGCGCTGCACCTGCGCCTTCTCGGCCGCGCCGGTGCCGACCACGCCGAGCTTGACCGCGCGCGGCGAGTACTCGTAGATCGCGGCACGCGAGCCGAAGGTCGCCGACAGCGCGGCGCCGCGTGCCTGGCCGAGCTTGAGTGCGCTGTCGGGATTGCGGTTGACGAACACGCGCTCGATGGCGATCTCCCCGGGCGCGTACTCGGCGACCAGCGCGGCGACCCCGGCGTAGATCTCGTGCAGGCGCCCCGGGAAGTCGCCGGCCGCGGCGCGGATCGTGCCGCTCGCGACGTAGCAGGGGCCGGCGGGACCGACGTCGACGACGCCGAAGCCGGTGGCGCGCGAGCCGGGGTCGAGCCCCAGGATGCGCACCGGCAGCGCAACCGGCGCGACCGACGCGGCGGCCGGTCGCGGCGCGGCGCCCGCTCGGGGCGGCCTATACGCGCGCCAGCCGGAGGAGCGCGCCATCGGGCGGTGGAACGAAGCCTGACATCGCCGCGTATGATAGCGGCTCAGGGCCTCTGAAGACACGCTCGCGACCGGCGATTCCGCCGTGGAAACAACCACTTTCGAGAACGACCAGGGCGCGCTCGCGGCGACCCGCGCGGCCGCGGCCGAGCTCGCCGAGCTCCTGCACGGCGCCGCGCCCGCCGCGCTCGAGCGAGCCACCGGCACGGCGCGCCTGGTGGCGCACTTC
>JAFEDP010000283.1 GCA_018241545.1 Pseudomonadota bacterium | reverse complement strand
CAACCCGCGCATCCAGGTCGAGCACACGGTCACCGAGGTCGTGACCGGCATCGACATCGTCAAGGCGCAGATCCGCATCGCCGAGGGCGCCGCCCTCGGGACCCCGGAGTCGGGGGTGCCGCCGCAGGGCGAGATCCGCGTGTTCGGGCACGCGCTGCAGTGCCGGATCACGACCGAGGACCCGGAGAACAACTTCATCCCGGACTACGGCACGATCACCGCCTACCGCAGCCCGGCCGGCTTCGGCATCCGGCTCGACGCCGGCACCGCCTACTCGGGCGCCTTCATCGGCCGCTCCTACGACTCGCTGCTCGTCAAGGTGACCGCCTGGGCGCCGACCCCGGAGGAGACGATCCGCCGCATGCACCGCGCGCTGTGGGAGTTCCGCATCCGCGGCGTGACCACCAACCTGCGCTTCCTCGACCAGGTGATCAACCACCCGCGCTTCGTGCACGGCGAGTACACCACCAAGTTCATCGACTCGACGCCGGAGCTGTTCGACTTCCCCAAGCGCCGCGACCGCGCCACCAAGCTGCTCAGCTTCGTCGGCGACCTGATCGTCAACGGCAACCCCGAGGTCCGGCACCGGCCGCGGCCGGCGCGCCTCGCCGCGCCGCGCGTGCCGCGTCTCGACCTGCCCGAGCCCGCGCCTGGCACCAAGCAGCTGCTCGATGCGCGCGGCCCGAAGGGCCTGGCCGACTGGATGCTCGCCAGCGAGCGCGTGCTGATCACCGACACCACGATGCGCGACGCGCACCAGTCGCTGCTCGCGACCCGCGTGCGCACCCACGACATGGAGGCGATCGCGCCCTGCACCGCGAGCCTGCTGCCGCAGCTGTTCTCGGTCGAGTGCTGGGGCGGGGCGACCTTCGACGTCGCGATGCGCTTCCTGCGCGAGGACCCTTGGGAGCGGCTGGCGGCTTTCCGGGCCGCGATGCCGAACCTGCTGCTGCAGATGCTGTTCCGCTCGGCCAACGCCGTCGGCTACACCAACTACCCCGACAACGTCGTCCGCTACTTCGTCGAGCAGGCGGCGCGCGCCGGCATCGACGTGTTCCGCATCTTCGACCCGCTCAACTGGATCGAGAACATGCGCGTCTCGATCGACGCGATCGGCGCGACCGGCAAGGTGCTCGAGGCCGCGATCTGCTACACCGGCAACCTCACCGACCCGCGCGAGACCAAGTACGACCTCAGGTACTACGTCGGCCTCGCCCGGGAGCTCGAGCGCGCCGGTGCGCACGTGCTCGCGATCAAGGACATGGGCGGCCTGTGCCGGCCGTTCGCGGCGCGCGCGCTGGTGCGCGCACTCAAGGACGAGGTCGCGATCCCGCTGCACTTCCATACCCACGACACGAGCGGCGTGGCGGCGGCGAGCGTGCTCGCCGCCATCGAGGCCGGCTGCGACGCGGTCGACTGCGCGATCGACTCGATGAGCGGCCTGACCTCGCAGCCCAACCTCGGCTCGATCGTCGCGGCGCTGCGCAACACGCCGCGCGACCCCGGCCTCGACGAGGAGCACGTGCGCCTGCTGTCGGGCTACTGGGAGCAGGTGCGCCACTGCTACGGCGCGTTCGAGAGCGACCTCAGGTCCGGCGCGAGCGAGGTCTACCTGCACGGCATGCCGGGCGGGCAGTTCACCAACCTCAAGGAGCAGGCGCGCTCGCTCGGCATCGACGAGCACCGCTGGCCCGAGGTGGCGCGCGCCTACGCCGAGGTCAACGCGATGTTCGGCGACATCATCAAGGTGACGCCGAGCTCCAAGACCGTCGGCGACATGGCGATCATGATGGTGACCTCGGGCCTGACGCGCGCGCAGGTCGAGGACCCGGACCACGAGGTCGCGTTCCCCGAGTCGGTGGTGCAGTTCTTCCACGGCGACATCGGCCAGCCGTACGGCGGCTTCCCGGCGGCGCTGCAGCGCAAGGTGCTGAAGGGCCGCGCGCCGCTCGCGGTGCGGCCGGGCGAGGTGCTGGCGCCGGCGGACCTCGCCGCCGAGCGCGCCAGCGCCGAGAAGAAGGTCGGCCACCACCTGAGCGACACCGAGCTCGCCTCGTACCTGATGTACCCGAAGGTGTTCGTCGACTACGCCCGCGACCGCTCGCGCTACGGCAACGTGGCGGTGCTGCCGACCCCGGCGTTCTTCTACGGCATGCAGGTCGGCGAGGAGCTGTCGGTCGATCTCGAGCGCGGCAAGACGCTGATCGTGCGCCTGGTCGCCGTCAGCGAGGCGCACGAGGACGGCACGCGCACCGTGTTCTTCGAGCTCAACGGCCAGCCGCGCTCGGTGCGCGTCGCCGACCGCAGCCAGGTCGCCAAGCGCCCGCCCACGCGCAAGGCCGAGATCGGCGACCCCAACCAGGTCGGTTCACCGATGCCGGGGCACGTGGTCACGGTCGCGGTCAAGCCGGGGCAGAAGGTCGCGCGCGGCGACACGCTGCTGACGCTCGAGGCCATGAAGATGGAGGCGGCGGTGCGCGCCGAGCGCGACGCCGAGGTCGCCGAGGTCGCGGTGCGGCCGGGGCAGCAGGTGGACGCCAAGGACCTCCTGGTCGTGCTCGCCTGAGCCGCCCTCCCGCCGGCGCGGCCGCTGCGCTACGCTCGGCGGGAGGCAGCGCGGCCGCGGACTGGCCGCGACGGGGGGCACCGATGACGATCCGCACTGGCGCGCCGCTGCGCGCGCTCGCACTCGCACTCGCACTCGTGGTCGGCGCGCCGGCGCTGGCGGCGGCGCCGGAGCCCGCGCCGCTCTACCCCGGCTATCCGAGCGAGACGCCGGCGGAGTTCCGGCCGGTCACGGCCGGCTTCGACTACGTGCGCCGCGAGGAGATGATCCCGATGCGCGACGGGGTCCGCCTGCACACCGTGATCCTGGTGCCGAAGGGGGCCCGGCAGGCGCCGATCCTGCTGACGCGCACGCCCTACAACGCCGACGAGCAGACCAGCTATCACGCGAGCGCGCACCTCGGCCCGCTGCTCAACGGCTACGACAACCCGCTCTACACGATCCTCGAGGGCGGCTACGTCCGCGTCGTGCAGGACGTGCGCGGCAAGTACGGCTCCGAGGGCGACTTCGTCATGAACCGCCCGCCGAGCGGCCACCAGAACCCGACCCCGGTCGACGAGTCGACCGACTGCTACGACACGATCGAGTGGCTCGTGCACCACACCCCCGAGTCCAACGGGAGGGTCGCGGTGCTCGGCATCTCCTACGACGGCTTCCTGCCGCTGATGGCGCTGATCCACCCGCACCCGGCGCTCAAGGCGGCGGTGCCGATGAACCCGATGGTCGACGGCTGGATGGGCGACGACTGGTTCCACTACGGCGCGTTCCGCCAGATCAACCTGCCCTACATCCACGACCAGGTGGCGACCCGCGACAACAAGCAGAAGTGGTGGTCGACCCACCTCGACGACTACGAGCAGTACCTCGCGGCGGGCTCGGCCGGCGAACTCGCGCGCCGCCACGGCCTCGAGCAGCTCGGCTTCTGGACCAAGCTGCACGCGCACCCGGCGTACGACGCGTTCTGGCAGGACCAGGCGGTCGACCGCCAGCTCGCCGCCGAGCCACTCGCCGTGCCGGTGCTGCTGGTGCATGGCCTGTGGGACCAGGAGGACATCTACGGCGCGCAGGCCGTCTACCGCGCGCTCAAGGACCGCGCCGACGCGCGCGGGCGGCTGTTCCTCGTGATCGGGCCCTGGTACCACGGCCAGCAGATCGAGGACGGCAACGCGCTCGGGCCGATCCGCTTCGGCATGGACACCTCGCTGTACTTCCAGCGGCAGATCCTGCGGCCGTTCCTCGACCGCTACCTGCGCGATGCGGCCCCGGCCGCGGAGCTCGCGCCCGTCACCGCGTTCGAGACCGGCACCAACGCCTGGCGGCAGCTGCCGGCGTGGCCCGCCGGCTGCAGCGCCGGCTGCCCGCCCGAGACGCGGCCGCTGTACCTCGGTGCCGGCGGGCGCGCGGGCTTCGCGGCGCCGGCGGCCGGCGAGGGCGCCTTCGACGAGTACGTCTCCGACCCCGCCAAGCCCGTGCCCTACCGGGCGCGGCCGATCCAGGCGGTCGGCTACGGCCCCGGCACCAACTGGGTGCGCTGGCTGGTCGACGACCAGCGCGAGGCCTCCGGCCGCACCGACGTGCTCAGCTACGTGACCGAGGTGCTGACCGCGCCGGTGAAGATCGCCGGCAGCCCGGTCGCGCGCCTCGTGGCCTCGACCAGCGGCACCGACTCGGACTGGGTCGTCAAGCTCATCGACGTGTACCCCGACGAGGTCGCCGACCAGCCCGAGCTCGGCGGCTACCAGCTGATGGTCGCGGCCGACATCTTCCGCGGCCGCTATCGCGAGAGCTTCGAGCACCCGAAGGCGCTCGCGCCCGGCAAGCCGCTCGAGTAC
>JAFEDP010000282.1 GCA_018241545.1 Pseudomonadota bacterium | reverse complement strand
CGTCCGCGCCCAGCGTCAGCTTGCCACCGGTGATGCCCTCGATGCCGCGGCGCGTCGTGAACACGAGGATGACGTCGCTGACGGTCAGGCCCCACTGGAAGCCGAAGCTGCCGCCGCCCAGCGTCAGGAACACCGGGTTGCTCCAGCGCCCCTGGGCGTCGCGCACCATGAGAACGCCCTTGGCGCCGCGGCCTCCGGCCATCAGCGCGACCTTGACGACGTTGGGAATGATCGCAATGCCCTGGGCGCGCCGCAGCAGCCAGTCCGGAATCGACTGGTCGGGCATCGCCTGGGTGTCCTGGAGCACCTGCGTGGCCTGCAGGATGCGGGCTTCCTCGCGATTGCCAGCCAGCGCCGTGCCGCCCGCGAGCAGCCAGAATGCCAATGCAAGGACGAAGCGTCGCGCCGTCATGGTGCATCCCCTTCTTTGGAACTTTCGCGTATGGACCGCGCCGGGCGCGGCAGGTTCCCGCCGCACATGATACCCGAGCGCGCCGCGCGCCTGCCGCCGATAATGGGCCGCCGGAGGACCTCATGCACGCGATTCCACGCCGCCTGCTGCTCGTACTGTCGCTATTTGCAGTCACCCCTGCCCACGCCGACTGGCTGCATCGCGAGGAGGCGATCATGGGCACGCGTATCTACGTCGAGCTGTGGGACGACAACCGCATCCACGGCGAGGCGGCGATCGACGCGGTGATGGAGAACATGCATCGCATCGACGAGCTGATGAGCCACTACAAGCCGGAGAGCCAGCTGTCGCAGATCAACATGCACGCTGCAGTGGAGCCCGTGCGGGTCGACCGCGAGCTCTTTGACCTGATCCGGACCTCGATCCACTTCTCGCAGATCACCGAGGGGGCGTTCGACATCACCTACGCGAGCGTCGGCTACCTGTACGACTATCCGCGGCATGTCCATCCCAGCGACGCCGAGATCAAGGCGGCGCTGCCGGGCGTCAACTACCGCAACCTGGTCCTCGATGCTGACCACGACACGGTGAAGTTCGCGCGCGAGGGCATGCGCATCGACCTCGGAGGCATCGCCAAGGGCTATGCCTGCGATCAGGGCGTCGAGATCCTCAAGCGCTTCGGCGTCGAGCACGCGATGGTGATGGCCGGCGGCGACACCCGCCTGCTCGGCGACCGGCGCGGACGCCCGTGGATGGTCGGAATCCGCCACCCGGACAACAAGAACAAGGTCGTGCTGAGCATGCCGCTCGCGGACGTCGGCATCTCGACCTCAGGGGACTACGAGCGGTACTTCGACGAGGGCGGTGTTCGCTACCACCACATCATCGACCCGAAGACCGGACGCAGCCCGACGGGGGTGCGAAGCGTCACCATCATCGGACCGACCGCGACCGACACCGAGGGCTGGTCGAAGGGCGTGTTCATCAAGGGCCCGGTCGAGGGAATCCGGCTGATCGAGCAGTACCCACAGATGGACGCGGTCGTCGTCGACCGCGCCGGCAAGGTCTGGTACTCGAAGGGTCTCGCGCCGCCGTCGCACTAGCGGCGACCGGCGGGATCAGAAGAAGACCGACAGGAACGCCTGCACCACGTTGGCGTTGTAGTGGTACATCGGTTCGGTGCCCGCCGGCAGCTGGCGCTGCGTGGCGTCGCGGAAATCCTTATACCGATACATGATGTAGTCGTAGTGCAGCGAGCCGGAAGCCTTCTTGACGAACCACTTCTTCGACTTCAGGAAGTCGTAAGACAGGGCGGCGCCGATGGCGTTGTTGTCCTGCGCCGCCAGTTCCTTGTCGCGCGCCATGTAGTTCTGCTGGTTCGCGAACTGGAACAGGTCGGAATAGAACGACGCCGAATTCTGCCGGTAGTAGCGGTAGGTGAGGTCGGCGATGAGCCGGTCATTGAGGAACGGCTCCGTGTACGCCAGCTCCGCGGTTTGGGCGTGAATCGACCAGGTGTCGAAGAAGTACCGGTACTTGCCGGTGACCGAGGCGCGCCACGGCAGGTAGTACTTGACCCGGAAGGCGACGGCGTTGCTGGTGCGGGTACCGGGATAGGTCTCCGGACCCGTGAGGTAGATCGTCGAGCCCGGGCCGGCCAGGTAGCGGATCGCGCGGTACGGGTTCTGCAGGTAGCCCTGCTCGGTGATGGCCTCGTAGTCGAAGCCGGCGAGCAGGTTACGCGTCAGGATCTGGGACACGCCGAGCGACCAGGTCTTGCGGTCGACGCGCTTGCGGAAGTTCGGGTCCTTCTGGCGCTGCGCGTTGATGACGCGCGTGACGATGTCCCAGCCGCGGCTCACGCCGATCGAGATGGTCGTCAGGTCGCCGAACATGCTCTGCGAGATGCCGGCGTTCACGGTGCTCGAGTCGTAGTCGTTCTCGATGCTGCTCTGCACGCCGGCGCTGTACGTAGTCTTGCCGTACAGGTAGTCGACGCCCAGCTGCTTCTGCTTTCGCACCTCGCGCAGCGGACTCGCGCCCAGCACGACCATGTCGATCGACGCCCCGGTAACCTCGTCGACCGAGTAGCCGGCGCTTACCGACACCTTGTCGGCGAAGTTCTTGCGGACGAGCACGGCTGGTCCCTGGACCGTCAGGCCACCGCCGTCGTAGGTGCGCCAGCTGACGTCGGCGCGCTCCTCGGGCAGCACGTCGGCGCGCGCGCCGACCTGGATCAGGCACGCGAGTGCCGCGGCGGCCAAGGCAGGAAGGCGGAGGTAGCTCGTCATTCGCGCAGGACCCGTGGTCGTCGATTGCGTCAGTTGCAGCCGCAGCCGCCGCCGGCCTCGCCGGTGCCGCCGCGCGCGCCCTCGCGGTTCTCGCGCACGTGGGTGATGTAGCCCGTGGCGATCGGGTCGCGCTCCCACGCCATCACGCGGTCGGCCAGGCGCTCGCGCTCGTAGGGCTTGACCCAGGGTTGGACCTGCCCGCACGCGGAGGCGAGCAGGGCGAGGGCGATCAGCAGCGACCGGCGCAGCAGGCTCATGGCTACTTCTCCGTCAGCATGGCGCGCACCTGATTCAGGTACTCGTTCTCGTCGCCCGGCACATAGCTGCGGTGGACCCAGCGGAGCACGCCCTTGCGATCGATCAGCACCGTCGTCGGCATGCCGGAGACGTGGTATCCCTTGCTGACGGCGCTGTCCTTGTCGAACACGATCGGGAACGTGACGGGGGTCTTGGCGATGAATCCCTCCGCGTCCTTGGAGTCCGGCTCGACGTTGACGCCCACCAGCGTGAAACCGGCGGCCCGGTACTTCTTGTAGATCTGGTCGAGCAGCGGGAACTCCTTGCGGCACGGCTCGCACCAGGACGCCCAGAAGTTGACCATCACGACCTGGCCGCGCAGCTTGTCGAGGCCGAGGGTTCCGCCGCCGCCGCGCAGGGGCAGCGAAAATGCCGGGGCCGGCTGGCCGACTGCGTCCGCGGCCCGGGCCCCCGACACCGTGGCCGCGCCAGCGGCGAGGGCGAGCACCAGAGCGAGGGTCTTGAGGGTCATTGCATAAGCTCCGCTGTGCGTCAGAAGAACACGGTCACGCCG
Source organism: Pseudomonadota bacterium (assembly GCA_018241545.1). Classification (GTDB taxonomy): domain Bacteria; phylum Pseudomonadota; class Gammaproteobacteria; order Steroidobacterales; family Steroidobacteraceae; genus CAIKZZ01. The sequence continues at coordinate 914 of JAFEDP010000282.1, read as the reverse complement.
AGGCCGGTCTCGAGGTTGTGCGTGGTCTTGTTCGATCCGAGCAGGTCAATGTCGAAGATGCTGTCGCGAACGTCGAAATGCGCCGCCAGCCAGTCGTTGAGCAGCAGCCGGTAGCCGGCGCCGATGGCGACGGTGAAGCGATTGTCGCCGGCAAAGTGAGTCGCGCCGACGCCGCCCGTCACATATAGCGCGGAATTGAACGCGCGGCGCGTGCCGACGAAGACCTCGCCTGGCAGCAGGTTGTAGCCGAAGTCGAGGCTGTAGTAGGTCAGCTTGCGCTGCGCGTCGGTCAGCAGCTGGGCGCCGCCCGACAGACGCTCGTAGCTGGTCCGCCCGACGGTGGTCCTGCCGATCAGGGTCTGGGCGAAGAAGTCCTCGCTGATGTGGTACACCAGCCGTGCACCCAGCACCGGATTGACCCCGAAGTCCTCGGCGCTGTACGTGCCGATGTAGGGACCGATCTCGAAATTGGAGCTCTTGATCTTCGGCGTCTTGACGGTGCGCCGGGTCACCTGCGGCTCGACGACCGCGGGGGTCGTGCCTTCCGCCGTCGTCGCCTCAACCGGCAGCTCCTCGGTGCGCGGCTTCTTGTGGAAGGGCCACATCGAGCAGCCGCCGAGCGCGAGCGCGCAGGCGGTCAGAAGAAGAACGCGAAGCCTACTTTCCATTCGTTCCGGTCCTCATTGGTGTCGCGACGCGTGAAGATCACGTAGCTGCGGTAGTCACCGCGCAGGATGAAGCGACGCGACAGGTACCACTTGACGCCCGCGCCGTAGTAGGCGAGCTGCTCCGTCCGCTCGGGTGGCGTGATGATCGTGGCCTTCGGCTGGATGCGGACGACGCCGGTGCCGAGCTGCAGAAACGGCGCCACCTTCCAGTCGGGGCGCGGCGCATGCGTGAGCCCGAGCAGCGCG
>JAFEDP010000281.1 GCA_018241545.1 Pseudomonadota bacterium | reverse complement strand
CCCTACATCGCCTAACTACTATTCGGCGACAGGAGTTATTGCGACATGATATGTCGCAGAGAATTGCGACACTTCGGTCGTATTAACGGGTGGCCGTCGAGTCGGGTCCGTGATCGGATGAACCGTCACAGACCCGGGATGATCGGCGGGAGGCTGCCCTTCCATGTCACCTCCAACTCTGCGCGAAGTCGTCCGCGACAAGCTCCGGATCCACCACTACAGCCGGCGGACGGAGACCGCGTACCTGCAATGGATACGCCGCTTTTGCCGGTTTCACAAGGGCCGGCATCCCCGTGACCTGCGCGGGCCGGACGTAGAGGCGTTCCTCAAGTACCTGGCGGTGGACCGGAAGGTCTCCAGCTCGACGCAGAACCAGGCTCTCGCGGCGCTGCTCTTTCTCTACCGCGAGGTGCTCGACATCAAGATCGGCTGGCTGGACGGCCTCGTGCACGCACGGGCGAGCGAGCATCTGCCGGTGGTCCTGTCCAGGGACGAGGTGGACCGGGTGCTGGGGCACCTGCAGGGAACCGAGTGGCTCCTCTGCGCCGTGCTGTACGGCTCCGGGGCGCGCCTCAATGAAGGGCTGCACCTGCGTGTCAAGGATGTCGACTTCCAGCTGAAGCAGCTCGTGATACGCAGCGGCAAGGGCCAGCGGGACCGGGTGACACTGCTGCCGGAGCGGCTCGTGTCGCCGCTTCAGGATCATCTATCGCGCGTGAAGGCGATCTTCGAGGCCGACATCGGCCAGGACCGGGGCGGCGCGCCCGTCCCGCACTCGCTCGATCGCAAGTTCCCGGGCATCGACACGAGCTGGGGCTGGCAGTTCGTGTTCCCGTCGCGCTGGCTGAGCTTCGATCGGGCGCGCGGCCGGTGGCTGCGACTGCCGCAGACCGCGCGCACGATACAGCGCGCCATGGCGCAGGCGGTGCACGCGAGCGGGATCGATAAGCACGCCACCTGCCACACGCTGCGGCACAGCTTCGCGACGCACCTGCTGCAGTCCGGCTACGACATCCGTACGGTGCAGGAGCTGCTCGGCCATCGCGACGTCAAGACGACGATGATCTACACGCACGTCCTGCAGCGCGGCGGCCGGGCGGTGCTGAGCCCGCTCGACCGTTGAGCCGGCCTCAGAAGCCGACGCGCGCGAACAGCTGCGGCCCGTTCGAGCGCATTGCGAACTGGCCGCCGTCGGTGGCCTTCTGCGAGTCGACGTTGACCTTGAATCCCGAGTAGCCGAGGCCGAAGGTGACGTTGGGATTCAGGCGGTAGAGCAGGTTGGCCTCGTAGGTCTGCAGCGAGCCGTGCACCTCCTGCACGTTGGCGCGCACGTACTGGGCACGCGCCTCGCCGTAGAAGCGGCTCGAGAGGCGCACGGTGCCGTCGAGTCCGGCGAGCGGCGCGGGCGCCGAGTGGTCCTGGGTCTCGGAGCGCAGCCGCGCGGCGACGGTCGCGGAGGCCTCGAAGCCGATCACGTCGAAGCCGAGCGAGGCGCCGAGCTCGACGCGGTCGGTCTTGACGAAGTCGTAGGTGTAGTTGATCGCGAGCAGCCGCACCTTCAGCGAGCTGGCGACGATGTCGCCGACGTTGTAGGTGGAGTTGCCGAAGTTGATCGTCTTCTCGAGCGGCACGGTCGCGCGCCGGTCGAGCGGCAGGTAGTAGTTGCCGATGTGGACGCGGTGGCGCTTCTTCATGCGGAACATGAGCTCCGCGCGGCCGGCCAGCTTGCGCGACGGCAGGCCCAGGTCCTTCTCGCCGTCGATCACCGTTCCCGGGGTGCCGGCCGCGGAGTCGTAGCGGACCGTCGTGTGGTTGCTGCTCGAGACGAGCCCCGCCTGCAGCGTCAGGCTGTCATTGAGCAGGTTGTCGGGCTCCTCGACCGGAGGCCGCGCGGCGGCTGCGGTCGAGGCGAGGAGCAGGCCGACCGCGAGCGGGCGGGCGATGGATCGGAACGACGGCGCGGGCACGGGGATCTCTCGGGGGCTGGTCCGGCCCCAGAGTTAACGGGGATCCGTGCGCAAACTCAAGCCGCTGTCTCCCGGCGGCGACAGGCCGGCCGCGGCGGCGTGCCCGATTCGTGACGCGCTACCGCCGGCGCGTCGGCGGCCTCAGTGCGCGCGGCGCTCGCGCACGCGCTCGCGCACGCGCTGACGCTGCTCGGGCGTCATCTGCCGCCAGCGGTCACGCAGGCGCGCGCGCTGGTCCGGGGGCAGCTGGTTGAACTTGCGGAAGTTCTCGCGGATGTGCGCCTGCTGGTCCGGCGGCAGCGACTTGAACTGGCGCCAGCGGTCGCGCATCTGCTCGCGCTGCGCGGGGCTGAGCGCGCGCCACTGCTCGAAGCGCTGCTTGGACTCGCTGCGCTGCTGCGGCGACATCGCGAGCCAGCGCTGCGAGCCGCGCGCGAGCGCCGCCTGGCGCTCGGGCGGCAGCTGGCTCCACTGCCCCTGGTACTTCTGCAGCAACTGCTGCTGCTGCGGCTGCAGCGTCGCCCAGTCGACGCCGCCCGCCGGCTCCTCGGCGCAGGCCCCCACCGCGGTGAATGCGAGCGCGAGCGCGCATGCGAGCGCCGCCCATCCCGCTCCCCGCCTGTTGTTCTCGGTTTCGGTCATGTCTTCGCGCTCCCGCGCTTGGGCGCCGGCTTCGCGTCCTGTCCCGCGCCACCGTCCGTCTTGGCGAGGTACTCCTGCAGCTCAGGCTCGGTGGCGTCACTGCTGCCGAGGTATTCGAGAAAGTCCGCGTCCGGCGCCGGCGGCACCGGCTTCGGGTCCGCCGCGCGTGCCACCGGCCCGAGCGCGAGCAGCGCCCCGAGCGCGAGCAGCGAGCGGCGTGCCGTCACGACCACCGTCAGCCCTCGCCGCCGGCCGCGTCGTCGCTGTCCGCCCATTCGTAGAAGTCGGCATCGTCCGCGTACAGCTCCGGGCCCTCGCCCGAGGCGAGCAGCTCCGCGTCCTCGACCACGGTCGCGTCGGCGAGCGGCGTCGCAGGCCCCGCGCCCGGGCGCGCGATGAACACGGCGATCGCGAGCGCCGCGGCCGCGGCCAGAGCGCCGGCCGGAAGCCAGCGGCCCGGCACGCGGAACGGCCGCTCGCCGGCGTGCGCCGCCTGCGCGGCGAGCGCGGCCTGGCGCGCCTGGTTGAGGCGCGAGCGCGTGCGCGCGTCGAGCGACTCGGCGCTCGCGAGCAGCAGCTCGCGGCTGCGGCGCTCGAGCGCCGTGTCGGCCTGCGGGGGAGTCGGGGTGTCGGGGTTCATGACCAGTGCTCGCCGAGCTGCGCGCGCAGCGCCTGCAGCGCGCGGAAGTAATGTGTCTTGACGCTGCCCTCCGAGCAACCCATCGCCGCCGCGGTCGCGGCGACGTCGAGCCCCTCGAGGGTGCGCAGCAGGAACGCCTGCTGCTGGCGCGCGGGCAGGTCGGCGAGCGCGCGCTCGAGCGCGGCCATCGCCTCCTCGCCCTCGAGCAGCCGGCCGGGCCCGGCGTCGGTGGCCGCGGCGTTCTCGATCGGATCCGGGGCGTCGTCCTCGTCGTCCGCGACGCCGCCGGTCCACCACGCGATGATCTTGGAGCGCGTGCGGCGCCGGCGCTGCCAGTCGTGGATGCGGTTCTGCAGGATCCGGTAGAAGAGCGGCTTCCACTCCTCGGCCGGGCGCGAGCCGTAGCTCTGGGCCAGCTGGATCATGGCCTCCTGCACGACGTCGAGCGCATCGTCCGCATTGCGAAGCGCGATCTCCGCCATGCGAAAGGCCCGGCGCTCGACATCCTTGAGAAAGCGATCGAGTTCGCGCGCCGAGTCCAGACCCGTCTCCCACGCCCCGTCCCGGACCGGGCCGGCGAGGCTCGCCCACAGTTCGCGCGGCAGGGTAGCAGAGCCATCCATCGGGGGTCCGGTCGGTTGCGAGGGTCGGGCGGTCGGGCGGGCGCCGGCGGCTGGCCGCACCGGGCCCTCGCCGGTATAACGTGGCCTGCCGGGGGTCGTTGACGGCACTGGCGCACAGACCCGGGCCCCGCGGCCTGCGCCGGCACCGCCGGCGCGCGCCGGCCCGCTGCCCGCGGGCGGACTCTCTATAAAGTGTTGATTGGACTTGACTAAATCCCCGCCCCCGTCGCCCCCCGGTCCCGTGCTGCGGGTCGCGCTCGATACGCCGCTGCGCACGCTCTTTGACTATCGCCCGCCGCCGGAGGGCTCCGGCGGGCCGCTGGTCCCCGGCGTGCGCGTCGCGGTGCCGTTCGGACGGCGCCGGATGGTCGGGGTCCTCGTCGAGCTGGCCGAGGCCTCGGCGCTGCCCGCCGCGCGCCTGCGCGCCGCGATCGCGGTGCTCGACCCGGAGCCGGTGCTCGACCCGGTGAGCTTCGCGCTGGTGCGCTGGGCGGCCGACTACTACCACCACCCGGTCGGCGAGGCCTTCGCGACCGCCCTGCCGGCGGCGCTGCGCGCCGGCAGGGCGCTGCT
>JAFEDP010000280.1 GCA_018241545.1 Pseudomonadota bacterium | reverse complement strand
GACCAGCGTCTCCTTGCGCGAGCGGTCGCCCTTGTACATCGCGCCGAGCTGCGGCACGGTCACGTGGCTCTCGTCGACGACCAGCAGCGCGTTGGCCGGCAGGTAGTCGAACAGGCACGGCGGCGGCTCGCCGGGCGCGCGCCCCGACAGGTAGCGCGAGTAGTTCTCGATGCCGGCGCAGTAGCCGACCTCGTTCATCATCTCGATGTCGTACAGCGTGCGCTGCTCGAGGCGCTGCGCCTCCACGAGCTTGGACTCGGCGCGCAGCACCTCGAGCCGGACGCGCAGCTCCTCCTTGATGTCGTCGAGCACGTTGGTGAGCCGCTCGCGCGGCGTCACGTAGTGGCTCGACGGGAAGATCGTCAGGCGCGGCACGCGCCGCACCTGCTCGCCGGTCAGCGGGTCGAACCAGGTCAGCGTCTCGACCTCGTCGTCGAACAGCTGCACCCGCACCGCGAGGCGCTCGGACTCGGCCGGGAAGATGTCGACCACGTCGCCGCGCACCCGGTAGCTGCCCTGCGCGAGGTCGACGTCGTTGCGCGTGTACTGCATGTCGGTGAGGCGGTGCAGCAGCTTGCGCTGGTCCATGCGGTCGCCGCGCGACAGGTGCAGCACCATCGACAGGTACGCCTGCGGGTCGCCGAGGCCGTAGATCGAGGACACGGTCGCGACGATGATCGCGTCGGAGCGCTCGAGCAGCGCCTTGGTCGCCGACAGGCGCATCTGCTCGATGTGGTCGTTGATCGAGGCGTCCTTCTCGATGTAGGTATCGGAGGACGGCACGTAGGCCTCGGGCTGGTAGTAGTCGTAGTAGGAGACGAAGTACTCGACCGCGTTGTCGGGGAAGAACTCCTTGAACTCGCCGTACAGCTGCGCCGCCAGCGTCTTGTTGTGCGCGAGCACGATCGTCGGGCGCTGCATCTGCTGGATCACGTTGGCGACCGTGAAGGTCTTGCCCGAGCCCGTCACGCCGAGCAGCGTCTGAAAGCGCAGCCCCGAGCGCAGGTTCTCGACCAGCGCGGCGATCGCCTGCGGCTGGTCGCCGCCCGGCGCGTAGCCCGCCTTGAGCGCGAAGGCGCGCGCCTCCTCGGGTCCCTGCTCGGTGCTCATCGCCATTGATCCCGCCTACGGTTTGCTGGAGAATCGATTCGCATTTTGCACTGCAACGAGATAGCCGTGACCATCGAAGTCTCGCACCGGGTCCTGCGCGTCAAGCCCTCCCCGACCCTCGCCGTGACGGCGCGCGCCGCCAAGCTCAAGGCCGAGGGCAAGGACATCATCGGACTCGGGGCCGGCGAGCCCGACTTCGACACCCCGGCGCACATCGCCGAGGCCGGCATCGCCGCCATCCGCGGCGGCTTCACGCGCTACACCAACGTCGACGGCATCCCGGAGCTCAAGGACGCCATTATCGCGAAGTTCCAGCGCGACAACGGGCTCACCTACGCGCGCAACCAGGTGCTGGTCTCCGCCGGCGCCAAGCACACCATCTTCAACCTGATGATGGCGCTGCTCAACCCGGGCGACGAGGTCGTGATCCCGGCGCCCTACTGGGTGTCCTACCCCGACATGGCCCTGCTCGCGGACGCCGTGCCGGTGTTCATCCCTGCGGGCGCGTCCCAGGGTTACAAGATCACGCCGGCCCAGCTCGAGGCGGCCCTGACGCCGAAGTCGCGCCTCTTCATCCTCAACAGCCCCTCGAACCCGACCGGCGCCGCCTACACCCGCCGCGAGCTCGAGGCGCTCGGCGCGGTGCTCGCGCGCCACCCGCGCGTCGTGATCGGCACCGACGACATGTACGAGCACATCTGGTGGGGTCCGGAGCCGTTCTGCAGCCTCGTCACCGCCTGCCCGGCGCTCTACGACCGCACCGTGACGATCAACGGCGTCTCCAAGAGCTACGCGATGACCGGCTGGCGCATCGGCTACTGCGGCGGCCCGGCCGGGCTCATCACGGCGATGGGCACGATCCAGGGCCAGTCGACCTCGAACCCGACCTCGATCAGCCAGAAGGCCGCGGCGGTGGCGCTCTCCGGCGACCAGGGCTGCGTCGCGTCGATGAACCGGGCCTTCAAGGAGCGCCACGACTTCATCGTCGCCGGGCTCAACTCGCTGCGCGGCGTGTCCTGCCAGCCGGGCTTCGGCACGTTCTACGCCTTTGCCGACGTGTCCCAGGCGATGGCCAACCTGGGCCTGCGCGACGACAACGCCTTCGCCGAGCGCCTGATCACCGATGCGCTCGTCGCGGTGGTGCCGGGCTCGGGCTTCGGCGCGCCTGGCCACATGCGCCTGTCCTTCGCCTGCTCGATGGCGACGCTCGAGAAGGCGCTCGAGCGGCTGCGCAAGTTCCTCGGCTGACGAGCGCCGGCGAGGCGGCGGGCGGGAAGCCCGTCCTTGACTTGCCGGGGGGGCTTGACGAGAATGCGCCGCCTTTTGGCCGGCCGTCAGGCCGGCCGTTGCCGTTCCCCGGTAGCTCAGTCGGTAGAGCAAGCGACTGTTAATCGCTGGGTCGTTGGTTCGAGTCCAACCCGGGGAGCCATTTGCCGCTGCCGCGCGCGGCCGCAAACCTCGACTCGCATCGCGAAAGACTCGATAACCTATTGTTTTAGCTATAGTAGAGCGTGATCCGGGACGGCCGTCGGAGCCCGTCGCGGGAGCCGCGCCACGGTCGCGAGCCGGTCCGCCGCGCCGCGCCGGCGCTCCTTATCAATAGCGCCGGCGGGACCTGTGGCAGCCGAGCGTCTCCGGTCCCGCCGCACGGCCCGGCGCCCCCCGTACGCCCGCCGAGCACGGTGCAGCCAACGCTCGCGACGAGCGTTGGGCGTCGCCGTCGGCCTGTTGAAATAACATTTCAATCATCGAGTTACAGGACTTATCTAGAGCCGCGTTCATGACCGGCACCGGCGTCGTGCGGGCGGCTCGCTGCACGTCGGCGCGTCACATCGCCCCGACGATGTTGGCGAAGATGCCGTGGCTGCGGAAGCTGAGGTCCGTGAGGTCCTCGGAGAAGCGCGTGAAGTTGTAGCCGAGCCCGGCCTTCACGTGCGCGCCGATGCGGCGGTAGACCGCGATCAGCGCGCCGCTGCGCACCTGGTTGAGGTCCGGCATGCGCAGCGCCCGGCCCTCGACCATGGCCTCCCAGTCGTGCAGGAACTTGCTGTCGAGCCGCAGGATGTACAGCTGCGCCGCGTTGTCGAAGAACTGCGGGTTGTTGCGGTCGAGGCTCGCCTCGCCGACCCGGACCGCGTACTTGCCGCCGAGCGTCAGGCGCGGCGTCAGGTCGTAGCTCGCATCGACCGAGGCGATGCGGCTCTTCTGGATGAACTGCGCGAGCACGTCCTGCGGCGTCGCCTGCCCCGCCGTCGGCATGTTGTAGAAGTAGGTGAACTTGGCGAGCACGTCGAGCCGGTCGCTGGCGACCGGGCGGTAGCCGTAGCCGATCACGGCCTCGGTGAAGCCGCCGTCGTAGAAGCTGCCCTGGGTGTTGTCGCTGCGCGAGTGGTCGAACTTGCCGACCAGGCGCCAGTCGGGCGTCAGCTGCACCTTGAAGTCGCTGCGGAACAGCCAGGTCTTCAGCGTCGAGAAGCTCGCGTCGGGGGCCTGGATCTGGTCGTCGCGGTACTCGATGCCCGCCGAGCCCTGCACCTGGCCGTGGCCGTAGCCGACGTGGACGCCGCCGGCCTTGCGCTTGGTCTCGGCGGCCGTGGTCGAGTCGATCAGCGTGCCGACCTCGGCGCTCGCGCCGAGGTTCCAGCGGTCGTCCGGCACCAGCGTGACGCCGGTCGCGTGCGTGAGGCCGGCGGCCGAGTTGATGTCCTGGTAGCGCTCCTCGACGAACACGCTGCTGCTGTCCGAGAGGCGCTCCTTGACGCCCGAGACCAGCGAGCCCTGGCGCTGGAAGAGGCCCGTGTCGCCGTGCTCGTTGTCGAGCGAGTAGTTGAGGTAGAGCGTCGTGTGGTCGGAGACGAGGTAGCTCGTGCCGAGCTTGCCGCCCGGCCCGAGCCGGCCCTCGGAGGCCTCCGCATCGAGCTTGAGCTGGCTCGAGAAGCGGTAGGACCCGCCGACGCCGACCCGGCCGTTGTCGTCGCGGTCGCCGCTCCTCGACACCGTGTCCTGCACGAAGCCGTAGGTCTTCCACGTGGTGAGCGAGTCGTAGCCGAGCTGCGCCACCGCATCGGTGCGCTCGCCCTGGCGCTGCGTCGCGACCACGACCGGCGAGTGGTCCTCGCGATCGTCGCGCCGCACGCCGGCGCTCAGGCTCCAGTTCTTGGTCAGGCTGTGCACCAGGTCGACCTCCGCGGCGGAGGTCGCGAGCCCGCCGTCCTGCGCCTTGCGGTCGGCCTTGGCGTTGACATTCCAGCGCTCGCCGAGCGGCAGCTGCAGCGTGCCCCCGGAGTACTGGGTCGCGCCGAGGGCCTCGTAGCCCGGCGCCGCGTAGCCGGCGTCGAGGTGCTGCTCGTAGAGCGTGACCCGGCCCTT
>JAFEDP010000027.1 GCA_018241545.1 Pseudomonadota bacterium | reverse complement strand
CGCACGTGGTGCGCATCGCCTTCATCGCCGAGCTGCACCCGCTGTTCCACGGCGACTACGAGCTGGTGCTGCGCGACGGCGCGCGACTCGGGCTCAGCCGGCGCTACCGGGCGCTGCTGCCGGCCGCGATCCGCGACCGGCTCTGAGCGGGGCGCCGCCGCCGGCATACGTAGATCCCCTCGCGGTCCGGCCCGCGTCGCGGACTACGCTCGGGGTCCGCCCCGCCGAGGCCCTGCCCTCCGTGACCGACCCGCCCGCCGCCTCGATCTATCGCCGCGAAGGCGACCACCGGCTGATCGAGATCCGCCTGCACGAGGTGCGGCAGCTGTTCCATACGCTCGACCCGGCCCCGTTCCGCGAGAAGGACCTCGACACCGACGCCGAGGAGTACCTGACGGAGGCGTGCCGCGAGGCCGGTGCGCACCGCGCGCTGCGGCTCGTGATTCACCTGCCGGCCGCGGAGGCCGCGAGCCAGGCGGCGCGCACGCTCCCGGACGCCATCCACCACTACTTCGACTACCGCGCGCGCCAGCAGCGCGCCGACCGGCTGCGGCTGCTGCGCCGCGGGCTCGCGAGCCTCGCGATCGGCACGCTGTTCCTGGTCGCGTGCCTGGGCCTGCGACGGCTGCTGCTGCTCAGCGACCTCAACATCGACCGGGCGCTGGTCGGCGAGGGACTGCTGATCGTCGGCTGGGTCGCGATGTGGCGGCCGTTGGAGATCCTGCTGTACGACTGGTGGCCGCTCGCGCGACGCGAGCGGCTGCTGCGCCGGCTCGCGACGATCCCGATCGAGGTGCGGTCCGCCGGCCCCTGAGGCGTACCCCCGCGCCGGCGGTGCGGCCCGCCGGTCTGGGCAAGGGAGCCCGCAACCGACACAATCCGCGCCATGCTCCGACTGCTCGTACCGTCCGGCTCCGGCCACCAGTGGGTCGTGCACGCGCCGCCCGCGCAATTGCCCGAGGACTTCCTGTGGGCCGACCTCTACGAGCCGACGCCCGAGGAGGAGCGGGCGATCGAGGCGCGCCTGGCGCTCGACGTGCCGACGCGCGAGGAGATGCGCGAAATCGAGACCTCGCGGCGCCTGTACGAGGAACAGGGCGCGCTGTACCTCACGGCCACCGTGGCCACCCGCCTCGACTCCGACACGCCCGAGAGCAGCGCCATCACCTTCATCCTGGCGCAGGGGCGGCTGGTCACGAACCGCTACGTCGACACGACGCCGATGCAGCGCTACGCGCAGCTCGCGGAACGCGCGCCGCTGGGCACGCCGAGCACGGCGCTGCTGGCCGGCATGCTCGAGGCCTTCGTCGAGCGCATCGCAGACCTGCTCGAGCGCGTGCAGGCCGAGCTCGACGGCGCCTCGCGCCGCATCTTCCCGCGGGGCGCGGACGGCTACCCGCGCAGCAGCGAGCTGCACGCGCTGATCCGCCAGATCGGCCTCGACGGCGACCTGGTCTCGAAGGCGCGCGAGAGCCTGGTGAGCTTCCAGCGGCTGCTGATGTACCTGCCGCAGAGCGCGAGCGTCGCGCTCGCACCCGAGCAGCGTGGCCGGGTGCGCTCGACGCTGCGCGACGTGCAGTCGCTGTCGGAGCACGCGACCTTCCTCGGCAACAAGGTGCAGTTCCTGCTCGACGCCGTGCTCGGCCTCATCAACCTCGAGCAGAACAACATCATCAAGATCTTCTCGGTGGTCGCCGTGATGTTCATGCCGCCGACGCTGGTCGCGAGCATCTACGGCATGAACTTCCACCACATGCCGGAGCTCGAGCAGCCGTGGGGCTACCCGCTCGCGCTGCTCGCGATGGTCGCCTCGGCCCTCGTGCCGTTCGCCTACTTCAAGCGCAAGGGCTGGCTCTAGGCGCGCGCGCCGGCGCGTCGGTTGCGCCGCGCAACGGCGGCGTGCGTGCGGGTGGCATGCCTCGATGTGCACTGCGACAGGCGCCGCGCCGAGGTCCTGGTGCGGTGCGGCGAATTGCGCCGCAGCATCGGCGCCGACCCGCGCGTCGTGGGACGCCGGGCCACGCTCGAGGTGCGCGCCGGCGGCGGCGGTCACGGGATCGCGCGCCGGGCCGCCCGGCGCTCGGGCGCGGGTGGATTCCATGCTGCGACGCCGCGCGCCGGCCGCGTGACGCGAGATCTGAAGCAGCATCGGCGGGAACCACGGCCAACACTCGCGCCGCAGGCCTGCGCCGCGGTTGATCTGCGGGGCCTCGGGCGTATGCTCGGTCCACCGCACCCAGATGCGGGACGAGGGGGATCACGATCAACAACGGAGCGGGAGCGGGTGCCCTCGGCGCCCGCCCCTCAACACCCGTGGAGGCCCTATGTCGCGCTCAATGATCCACAGCAGGGTCCGGTTCATCGCGACGGTCGTCGCCGCGCTCACGATCGCACTGTCACTACCCGGAGGCCCGGCCAACGCCGACAAGCCGGCCATCGATCCATCGTGGGCGGACGGACAGCTCGTCTACATGATCGGACCGCACTTGATACCGAATGCGATCGCCACGCAGCCGAACCTGTATGCGCATTCCGAAGAACTGTACCTGCTCGTCTACCCGATCAATAACGCCCAGAGCAATGACCAGAGCCCGCAGACCCTGCCGAGCGGCTATCAGCCGAACTGCAACCCCTGCTACCACCCCGGCGTGCCGCCCCAGTTCGCCTATCACGACCACGTCCTGACCGGCGCCCCGGGGCTCGGCAACCAGGGCACGGCCGGTCAGTACAAGGGGCCGTGGAAGATCATCCTGCTCGTCTACAACCCGGCGGTCGCGCTGGCCCCCACGTTCTCGCCGGTGACGAGCGTGAGCGACCTCGATGCGGCGGAGGCGGCCGGCGTGTTCCTGCCGGTCAATCCTGATCCGAACGCTGCCAACAAGTACGAGATCGACACCGGCAACGTGTTGATCTGTCCGCTCGTCTCGCCGCACGCCTGACGGCAGTGCGCCAGGCGCGGCAGCGGCACGGCGCCGCTGCCGTGCCTGCGGCGACGGCACGCGTCGACGCGTCGTGGAGGCGGCCGCGGCAGGGACGCAAGGTGCTGAGCGATCCATCGATGGTCGCCCACGCGCCGCGAGGGCCCCGCGGCCGGCGACCGCCATCCGGGTGCATGGTCCGCCCGGGTCAGGGCCGGCAAGACGTCCGGTTCGGGCACCGCCGCGGCGTGCTATAGATGTGCGCGGTGGTGCAACCGCGCCTCGGGTCCGAATCGCCCTCCATGCCCTCCATCGAGCGTCGCGCGGCTAGTCCTTCGACCTCGCCCCCCCGCCTCATCACGATGGCGCACAGCCACTACGCCGAGAAGGCGCGCTGGGCGCTGGATCTCACCGGGCGGCCGTACGTCGAGGATCGGCACCTGCCGCTCTTCCACCGGTTGCGGACGCGCCCGGTCGGCGGCCGCTCGGTCCCGGTGCTGGTCGTCGACGGCCACGCGTACACCCAGTCCGCCGACATCGTCGAGTGGGCCGCACAGGACGGTGCCGCGCTCCTGCCGACGGATCCCGAGCGGCGCTCGACGGCGATCGAGCTCGAGCGCTGGCTCGACCGGGAGCTCGGCCCGCACACGCGCCGCTGGGCGTACTCGGAGTTGCTCGCGAGCCCGGACGTCCTCAATCGCTGCGTCGCCGCCGAGGTCCCGCCGCTCGAGAGCCTGGTCGCGCCCGCGTGGATGGTGCTGGTGAGGCCCATGATCCGCCGCGCGTTCCGCATCACGCCCGAGAGCGCCGCGCGCTCGCTCGAGCGGGTCGACGAGGTGTTCCGCATCGTGGCCGACCGCCTTGCCGAGGGCGACGGGTGGCTGGCCGGCGCGTCCTTCAGCGCCGCGGACCTGACGTTCGCTGCGCTCGCAAGCCCGGTCCTGCTGCCGACCCGCTTCGGCGGCGCGCTCCCGAGGCTCGAGGATGTGCCGCCGGCCATGCAGGCCGAGGTACGGCGGTTGCGGGACTCGCCGGCCGGTCGCCACGCGCTCGACTGCTATCGGCTGCATCGAGCGCGCCTGTCCGGGTACTGACGGCCCCGGCCCCGCGTGGGGCTCGCCCGGCGAGACCGGCCCGAGCCGGGGCTCGGAATTTCGGGCTGCGACCCAATATCTGCGGTTCCCGAGCGTCTATCCAGGTATGGACGACATCGCAGTCCGCCCGCTGCCAAGCCGCGACGACCGCCTGCTGCACGACACGGTGGTCGCCCAGGCGCCGCGGCTGCGGGCCTTTGTGCGCCGCCAGGTCGCGGACCTCGCCGACGTCGAGGACATCGTGCAGGACGTGTTCGCCGAGCTCGTCGCGGCCACGCGCCTCGTGCAGCCGGTCGAGCACGTGGCGACGTGGCTCCTGCGCGTCGCGCGCAATCGCATCGTCGACCGCTTCCGGGCGAAGTCGCGCCGGGCCGCCGCGACGGAGGAGTGGCCGGCGGAGGAGCCGGGCGAGGAGCCCGCGCGGCTGCTCGATCGCTGGCTGGCGCCGATCGAGGATGGTCCGGATGCCGCCTACGCCCGCTCGGTGGTGGCCGAGGAGCTGATGGCGGCGCTCGAGGAGCTGCCGGCCGTCCAGCGCGAGGCCTTCATCGCCCACGAGATCGACGGTCGCAGCTTCCGGGAGCTCGCGGCCGAGACCGGCATCGCCGTCAACACGCTCCTCGGGCGCAAGCACGCCGCGGTGCTGCACCTGCGCAAGCGCCTCGAGGCCATCTACCACGAGTTCGTCGAATGAGGATCTGCACATGAAGCGCTTCTGGTTGGGTCACGCATTCAGGTTCGTCGTCTTCGCCACCGTCGCGGTCGGCGTCCTCGGCTACGTCGTGTGTTTGCTGTGGAACTGGCTCGTGCCGCCCATCACGGGCTGGCATGCGATCGGCTTCGCCCAGGCGATCGGGCTGCTGGTGCTGTGCCGGATTCTCTTCGGGGGCCTGCGCGGCCACGGCCACTGGCGCCACCGGATGCACGCGCGCTGGGAGCAGATGACCCCCGACGAGCGGGAGCGATTCCGCGCGGGCTTCGGCAGGCATTGCCACTCGTCCTCGTCCGAGCAGCGGGCCGCGTGACTCGCGCGCGACCGCGGTGTTGAGCCTCGCGGACCGCGGCACGGCCGGACACCCCGCGCGGTGGCAACCGCGCGACCGTGCAGCTCGCGGGTCCCGACCCCGGTACCATGGGGCGGAGCGCCGAGGCGCGGCCACAGCGAGGGCAGCATGGACGACGGACGGGCGAGCCGTGCGGTCCGCCCTCGAGGGGCAGCCCGGGCGCGCGAGCCGGCCGGCGGCCCCGCCGCCGCGCGGTCGTCCTGAGCGGACCCTCGCCGCCACTCCCTGACTCGATACGCTGGAGGTCTCATGGTGCGCAACGTGCTACTCGTGGATCTGGAGAACATCCAGAAGATGGACCTGGGCCAGGTGCCGCACGACGCTCACGTGATGGTCTTCTACGGCGTCACGCAGAAGAAGCTGCCCGAGGAGCTGGTGGTGCAGGCCCAGCCGCTGGGAGCGCGGCTGTCGTGGATCAAGATCTCCGGGACCGGACCGAACGCGCTCGACTTCCACATCGCCTACTACCTCGGGCGCGAGTACGCCCAGCACCGCGACTCGCACTGCGCGATCCTCTCGAGCGACCTCGGCTTCGAACCGCTGGTCAAGCACCTGCAGGCCCAGGGTCACCATTGCCGGCGGGTGGCGGCTCTGAAGGATGCGTTCCCCAGCGCCCGGTCCGGCGCAGCGGCGACCGATCCCTTCGATCGGCTGCTCGCGCTGCTCAGGAAGGAGAAGTCGCTTCCGTCGAAGCCCAAGGGACTCGAGGGGAAGATCAAGAACTGGTTCCCGAACCTGTCCGCCGCGGACCGGCAGGCGCTGCGGCAGCGCCTGCTCGCCGAGGGACGGGTACGCGATGCCAGCGGGAGCCTGTCCTACCACCTCGGAAACTGACCGCGGGCCGCCGGACCGTACCGTCCTCGCAGTCCGGACGAGCACGTGCCGCCCGGCGTCGATGCGCTGACCGCAGCGGCGCGGCCGAGTCCCGGGTCGCCGCGTCCGGCCGGCACCTCATCCGCGCCTCACGGACGGGCGGTGACCGTGACGCCGGTCAGGCCCCCACAGAAGGACGACGATCACGGAGGAGATGGCGCACCCGGGTGAACGCCCTCTCGACTGTCTATATTCGCCGAATGAGGGCCGCCGCGAACTCTCAACGAGACCCGACCCGCGCCGACGTCAGAGCGCCCACGGTGAGGACCCGCAGTCGACCCGGAACGGCCAGATCGGCCTTGCGAGAGCGGTCGCTTCGGATTCGGTAAGCTGACGCCGGGAATGGCGTGGAGCCGGGCATGGCAAACGACACCAACGCGCCGTCTCGGCACTGCCCGCACGGACACTCCGTCAACATCGCTTTCTAGAGACCTGCGCGATAGGGGATCAAATGCCCATTAGTCTCGATCGGCGAGGATTCATTGTGGCCATGGGTGCGGGCATGGTGGCCACATCGATTTCCGAATCGACGGCCGCTGACACGCCGCCGGCGTCGCCGGGCGTCGACCGGAAGGACGCGGCATCGGTCGCGGTGAAGGCATGCGTCTTCGACACTTTCGGCACAGTCGTCGACTGGCGTAGTTCGGTCATTGCCGAGGCGACAGAATGGGGCAAGGCCCGCGGCCTGAACATCAACTGGGTGGAGTTCACCGACCGGTGGCGTCTTGGGTATATGCCGGCGATGAATAAGGTGCGTAGGGGCGAGATCCCGTGGACCCGCCTCGACGACTTGCACCAGATGATTCTCGAGGACTTGCTCAAGCAGTATCGGATTGAGGGCCTGAGCGACCAAGAGAAGGTCCACTGGGCGCACGTGTGGCGACGGCTCAAGCCCTGGCCGGATGCTGTCGAGGGACTGACCCGATTGAAGAGGAAGTACATCATCTCGCCCATGTCCAATGGCAACGTCGCGCTGATGACGCACCTGGCCAAGTTTGGCGGATTGCCATGGGACCTGGTCCTGGGAACTGATCTCGTGCAGCACTACAAGCCGGACCGCGAGATGTACCTGTCGGCCCCGCTCTATCTGGATCTCGAGCCGCAAGAAGTGATGATGTGTGCGGCCCACGTCGGCGATTTGCGGGCCGCCCGGAATTGCGGCTTGCGCACGGCCTTCATTCACCGCCCACACGAGTACGGCGATGGCGTCCTTGGCGTGCCGGACAAAGCAAGTCCGGGTGACTTCGACGTCGTTGCAGAGAGCATCACCGACCTGGCGCAACAGCTGGGCGCGTGAGCTGCGCCCGACGGTTTGCAATGCGCGAAGCGGCGCCAGAGAATCGAGGGGCGCCGCTTGGCCGCGGCCGGTCTCGCCCACCGCCAGGCGAAAAATTGGCCGTCACGGTTGCGACGAGATCCGTGCGCTCTTCCTGACTGGCGGGTGGAACTGGCGCGCCTGGGTGGTAGAAACCGCGAAGGTCCGCCTGCTTGAGATATCGATATCGGCTTGTTGTCACAATTCAACGACACTCGATGCGAGCCGGCGGCCGAGCTTCTTGAGCGAGGGACCCCATCCGTCCCGAATCGGTAGCGTGCATCGACAGGGGGATACGCCGTGATTCGTCTCGCCGCCTTGTTCCTGCTCGGCGCTTTCACCTGCGCGCAGGCCCACGCCGCGCCGACGCCGTCGACGCCACGGGTTCGCGCAATTACGGCGTTCGTGCGCCTGGACCGGGACCACTACGTCCAGCAGATCGGCGAGGCGATGAGCGTGCTCAATGCCGCGAAGGACGGCTTCGCGAAGCGCGGCTACCAGACGGAAACGGTCCGGATCGTCACGCAGCCGCTTGCGGATCTCGTCAGGGGACTGACGGATCAGGAGGCGCTGGCATTCCTCCGAGCCATCGATGAATTGTCGGTGAAGCTGGATTTCGTGCCGAACGTGGGCCCGGCCATGCTCCACGATGGCGATGATCCGCACGTCATGCGGCTGCTGGCGCAGGTGCTGTCGACCCTGCCGCACCTCAATGCCAGCACGATCATTGCCGATGACGACGGGATCCACTGGCGGACGATTCGCGAGACCGCGAAGCTGGTGCGCTATGTCGCGGATCACAGCGCGCACAGCCAGGGCAGCTTCCAGTTCGCCGCCACGGCCATGCTCGGGCCGCTGGGTCCGTTCTATCCGTCGGCCTATCACCTGGGCAAGGGCCATCAGTTCTCGCTGGGGTTCGAGAGCGCCGGGGTGGTGCAGGAGGTCTTCGGCGCCACGCGCGGCGACTTTGCCGCCGCTGTCGCTGAACTAACCCGACAGCTGACCCTCCACGCGAGGGTGGGTGAGGAAGTCGGACTGCAGGTGGCCGCGTCCACGGGGTGGATCTTCGCGGGAGTGGACCCGACGCCCGCACCCCTCGGCGACGCGTCGATCGGCGACGCGATCGAACGCTACACCGCAGCGAAATTCGGCACGAGCGGCACGATGACGGCGGCACTGGCGATCACCACCGCGGTGAAGGCCGTGAAGGTCAAGCAGGTCGGATACTCGGGGCTGATGTTGCCCGTGATGGAGGATAAGCGCCTGGCGCAGCGCTGGGCCGAAGGCACGTACGAACCGAGTGCGCTACTGGCGTTTTCGGCAGTGTGCGCGACGGGACTGGATACCGTTCCCCTCCCCGGTGACGTCAGCGAAGCGCAGCTGGCGAGGATCTACGGCGATGTGGCATCGCTCGCGTGGAAGTGGCACAAGCCGCTGTCTGCGCGCCTGCTCCCGGTCACCGGCAAGAGCGCCGGCGATACCACCGACTTCGACAGCCAGTACCTGTTCAATACGACCTTGCATCGGGTGGACTGACCGCTTCCGGGATCTTGCCGCAGGAGGAAGATCGCCGGCTTCTGGCCGGAACTGGCCAGAATGGGTGAGTGGCTAAGGCCACCGCGATGTTTCTGGAATCAGCCGTTTGCCGCCCGAGATCGCTAAGGACCGTGTGGAATTGGCGCACCGGCGAGAATCAATCGTCGAACGTCAATCTACTTGAATTGCTGGCATTACCCCGCCGCCGCGGCCCGCTGCGCGTCGACTCGGATCGTCGTTCAAGTGCGCGCGGCGCGCGTCTGTGCAGCGTCTGTTCACGCTGCAGGGCTTCACGATCGAATTCGTCGGCGCGGGCATCGACGTCGAGATCGGGCGCGCCGAGGTGCCGTCCCGGCGCTTCGGCCCCGCTGGGCTGCGCGGGCGAGCGATGACCTTCGGGGCCGCGTCGAGTTCGAATCGACGACGGCCGAGGCTCCGCCGGTCGTGGTTGCTGCAGCGCCGAAGCGCCGGAGCCGCGCAGCGGCACCTCAACCCGTCGAGCAGCGCGGGCACGAGCGCCGCCGCGACTCGCCGCCAGGCACACGCCTGTGGCGGACCGCCATCTCCGCAGGTCTGCCGAGGGCCACTTGGATGCGGCGCCGATGTCGAGCCGCACGCGGTTGCCTCCGGGCAGCAGTACTGCGTGGTGCGCGTAGCGCAACGCGAATGGCGCGCGCTGTGCCACCCGCGCAGTCTCCGGACTGGCCGGCGACCGTCGCGTGGGGCCGAGGCGGCCGACTCGCACATCGACCCCTGCCGAAGCCCGATCGCAGCCCAACCGATGCGCGCGCTCAGTGCCTGCATGATCGCCGCCACCGCCGTCGCCACGGTGAGCTGCGCGACGTTGCAGCCGCCACTGCGACCGACGGATCTCGAGACCGCCCCCCCGGCCATCGCCCTCCTCGCCTCGCCGCAAGCACCCAGTTCGAACTACGCTAGCTTCTCGCGCGGCAAGGGCGCTGCACGCGGTGCCGCGACGGGAGCGGCCGCGGGCGCAGCCGGTAGCCTATTTACAGGCCCGCTGGCCCCGGTCCTGATGCCCTACCTAGCGGTGATTGGTGCCGCCGCCGGAGCAGGCGTCGGCGCCATCGACGCCGGGGGCTCCGGCGCGTTACCGGCGCAGGATGCGGCCATCGTCGAGCGCAAAATTGCCGCCGCTGCCAATGAGCTGCGGCTCGCGGAGAAGGCCGTGCTCGCGATGGCCGACGAGGCGCGCGACGTCCTCCCGCAGACCGTAGTCGTGCTGGACACGCAGACAGAGTTCGGCCGGCGCGCTGCGGCGACCCATAAGGCGCCGGGATATGCGGGCCTGCTTGAGTTGCGCATCGCCGAGATCGGCTTCGTCGGCGCGCGGGGATTCAGCTCCGATCTGGCGTTCTTCATGACCGCGGAGGCGAAGTACTTCGATGCCGCGTCCGGCAGCCTGTCGCTCGCTCGCGGCCTCGTCTACCAGAGCGACCTTCGCCCGCCCGATCACTGGTCGCGTGACGGTGCCCGGTCGTTGGCGGCCGAGATCGAGCGCGGTTATCGCGCGCTCGCGCAGCGGACCGTCGAGGCCGTGCTCCTAGGCACCGACTCCGATGGCACCACGCTGATGGGGGCGCCGATATCCTCCGGGCGGACGTGCGGTCTGGTCCCCACCGATCCGGCGCCTCGCTACGACCGCTTCCTGCTGGGCCAGACCCATCCGGTCGCGGTGAGCGCGGATTCCGTCACGCCGCGTCTGGCATGGCTGCCGTTCGTGCCTCGCACCGGCCCGGGAGAGCCCGCGCAGGTCCGATACGACCTGCGCATCTGGCCAGGCGACGGATCGCAGGCGGCACCGATTTACGAGCGCTTCGGCCTCACTCGCGCGGAGCACCGAGTCGAGGTGGTGTTGGCGCCCGGCGCGCTGTACTTATGGAGCGTGCGCGCACGCGTCGAACTTCACGGACGCGCGCGTGCGCTGCCTTGGAGCGCGGCACTGCAGCCACGATTCGAGCCGCACCACGACGCGGCGCGCGCCAACTACCACTCGATGACCGCAAACGGCGAACTGCGCGAGATCCGCTGCCCGACGTCGGGGGCCTTGGACGGCTGGTTCAGCCCGAGCGTCCTCTGGACGCCGTGCCGCTGCCTCGATTTCATCCCGCCGCGGAACTACTATCGGTTCGTCACGCCGCCGTGACACTCGCGGCCAGGCATTGCCCGCTGCGGATCTGGACCGCCGCGTAACCTCACAGGCGATCGCGCAGGCGCCCGCGAAGCAGCGAATTGCTGGCCCGCACGGAGTGGCACTCGTCCTTAGGGAATTGGCGCGCCCGGAAGGATTCGAACCTCCGACCCCCTGGTTCGTAGCCAGGTACTCTATCCAACTGAGCTACGGGCGCGTAACTCTTTGACTCTTTGCGAGTTTTGCTTGGGCCCGTGAGGGTCTTCCACGCAAGGGCGCGCATTGTACACGGGATGTTCCCCCCTGTGGCAAGCCGTTTCGCGACGGGCTCCGGCCGCCCCCACGGGCGGCACTTCGCGCAAAATCATCCAGACGCAGGAGCCGGCACAGCGTGCGCGGCCGAGGGAACGTCCATGCCGCACGAGATGATCGAATCCGACACCGCCGTGACGCTGGAGCCCGCCGCAGCGCCGGTCGCGACGGTCATCTGGCTGCACGGCCTCGGCGCCGACGGCTACGACTTCGTGCCGGTCGTGCCGGAGCTGCGCCTGCCCGCCGCGCTCGCCGTCCGCTTCATCTTCCCGCACGCCCCGGTGCGACCCGTCACGGTCAACGGCGGCTACGAGATGCGCGCCTGGTACGACATCGTCGCGCTCACGCCGGAGGGCCGGGATGCCGCGGAAGGGCTCGACGACTCGGTCGCCCGCGTCGGCGCGCTGGTCGCGGCCGAACAGGCGCGCGGGATGGCGCCCGGCCGCATCGTGCTGGCCGGCTTCTCGCAGGGTGGCGCCGTGGCCCTGCACGCCGGCCTCGCCGCCGCCGAGCCGCCCGCCGGCGTGGTCGCGCTCTCGACCTACCTGCCGCGGGCTGAGGCGACGCTCGCCGCCCGGCCCGTCGCCCGCGCGGCGCTGCCGATCCTGCAGTGCCATGGCAGCTACGACACGGTCGTGACGCCGTCGATGGGCGTCGCGGCCCGCGACGCGCTCAGGGCCGCCGGGCACTCGGTCGAGTGGCACGAATACCCGATGGCGCACGAGGTGTCGGTCGCCGAGCTGGCCGCGATCTCCGCCTGGATCCACGCGCGTCTCGGTTGACCCGTGCCCGGGCGCCGGGCCCGGTCGGTGCTAGGCTGTCGCTCCCGCCGCATCCGCGGCCCGGTGCCGGTACCCGTTCGGGGAGAGTCCATGTCGTCCATCACGCGCCTGATCCCGATCCGCCTCGTCGTGCTCCTCGCAGCGCTCGCGCTCGTCCCGGCCGGCGCGCGGGCCGCCGACGCCGAGGCCGAGGTGCGCGCCATCGCCGACGCAGAGCTCGGCTCGCTGGTGCGCTACTACGAGGCGCTGCATGCCTCCCCCGAACTGTCGGGCATGGAGGAGCACACCGCCGCCGACCTTGCGCGCGAGCTGCGCGCGGCGGGCTTCGAGGTCACCGACCACCTCGGCAAGTACGCGGACCCCTCGCTGCACGGCTACGGCGTCGTGGCGCTGCTCAAGAACGGGGCGGGGCCCACCGTGCTGGTGCGCGCCGACATGGACGCGCTGCCGGTCGAGGAGAAGACCGGACTGCCGTACGCGAGCAAGCGCCGCGTGCGCACCCCGACCGGTGCGGAGCTCCCGGTCATGCACGCCTGCGGGCACGACATCCACGTCACGACGATGGTCGGCTTCGCCCGCGTGATGTCGCGCCTGCGCGGCCGCTGGCACGGCACGCTGATGCTGATCGGCCAGCCGGCGGAGGAGACCATCGGCGGCGCCAAGGCGATGCTGGCCGACGGGCTGTACGAGCGCTTCGGCCGGCCCGACGTCGCGATCGCGCTGCACGACGCCGGCATACTGCCCGCCGGCAGCGTCGGCCTGACGCCCGGCTACGCGCTCGCCAACTCGACGCAGATCGACGTGCTGGTGCGCGGCGTCGGCGGCCACGGCTCCCAGCCGCAGGACGCGCGCGACCCGATCGTGCTCGCGGCCAACATCATCATGCAGCTGCAGACGATCGTCAGCCGCGAGCTCTCGCCGTTCGACCAGGCGGTGGTCACGGTCGGCACGATCCACGGGGGCCTGAAGCGCAACATCATCCCCGACGAGGTCAAGCTTGAGCTCAACGTGCGCAGCTACAAGCGCGAGGTGCGCGACCACATCATCGAGGCGGTGGCGCGCATCGTGCGCGCGGCCGCGCTCGGCGCCAACATGCCGGAGGACCGGCTGCCGATCGTGCGCGTCGACACGGCCGAGGAGGCGCACGCGCTCTACAACGACCCGGCGCTGGTCGAGCGCCTGCGGCCCGCGATGCAGCGCATGCTCGGCGCCGAGCACGTGCTCGAGCAGCCGCCGATCATGGCCAGCGAGGACTTCGGCGAGCTCGGCCTCGACCGCAAGATCCCGGTCGCGATGTTCTGGATCGGCGCGAGCTCCGCGGAGACGATCGCCGCCGCCAAGCGCGGCGAGCTCACGATCCCCTCGCCGCACTCGCCGCTGTTCGCGCCGGTGGCGGCACCGACGCTGCGCACCGGCGTCATCGCGATGAGCGCGGCGGCGCTCGAGCTGCTGCGCCGCTGAGACGGCGGCACGGGGGAACACGGGCCTGCGACGGCCGGTCTACGTCGGCATCGACCTCGCCTGCGGCGCGGGCAAGCCGCTGCCGCTGTGCGTGGTGCGCGCCGGCCCGCGCCTCGAGCCGCTGCCGATCCCGCAGCCGTGGCGGCGCCGGATCCCGGCGGGCCCCGGCAACAGTGCGGTGAGCGAGGCGCATCCGTTCAGGCGCCACGCCCGCGCGGTCGCGCGGGCCATCGAGGACCTCTCCCGCGCGCTTGGCTGGTCAATCGGCCGGATCGCGATCGACGCGCCGGCGGCGGCACCCCGCTCGGCGCCGCGCGCCGCCGAGCGCGCGGTGCGCGCGGCGGGGCTCGGCGTGTTCCACACGCCGGCGGCACAGCAGTGGCCCGCGATCCGCGCCCGGTGCGTGCGCCACCTCGCGGGCGGCGGCGCGGCCGCGCGCCTGCCCTACGCCAACCGCATCTGGATGCTGTTCGGGTTCGAGCTCTACCGGGCACTGCGTGGCCGGCTCGACGCCGAGCTCATCGAGGTCTACCCGCAGGCGATCGTGCGCGGCCTCGCCGGGCCCGTGGCGCACAAGTCGACCGACGCGGGGTACCGCGCGCAGCTCGCCGCGGCGGCGGCGGCCACCGGCTGGGAGGCGCCGCGGGACCTCGAGGCGGCGTTGCGCGCCACGGTGGCCGGCACCCGCCACGACCGGCTGGACGCCTACCTCGCGGCGTGGGTCGCGAGCCTGCCGGCACGCTCGCGCCGCGCCTATGGCGAGGCGCACTCGGCGGACGACGCGATCTGGGTCCCGCGCGCGGCGGACCTGCGTCTCGCGGCGCGCACGCCGCGCCGGACATAATTCCGCGGCGGTCGCCGCGGTTGCTGACCCCGAATTCACGCCGGCGCTCGTGACGCCGCGTCTGCACGCGACGCGCGACGGTCCCGGCGGGCCGGCGCGCGGCAGCCGGCCGCCCGTTTGCTAGGATCCGGCGCTGGGGGGTCGGATCCGCAGGCCGGACGCGCGCGGCACGGCCCCGTGCACGGAGCCGACCGCGATGCCGACCGTCGCCGAGCCGACGAGCGCCTATACGCCCGAGGAGCGCCGCCGGCGCATCGTCGACATCGTCGCCGCCTCCTCGGGCAACCTGGTCGAGTGGTTCGACTTCTACGTCTTCTCGTTCTGCAGCCTGTACCTCGCGCCCGCGTTCTTCCCGAAGGCCGACCCGACCGCGCAGCTGCTGAACACCGCCGGCGTGTTCGCGGCCGGCTTCCTGATGCGCCCGGTCGGCAGCTGGCTGTTCGGGCGGATCGCCGACCGCCACGGCCGGCGCGGCGCGCTCGTGACCTCGATCGTGCTGATGTGCGGCGCCTCGCTGCTGATCGCGTGCCTGCCGACGTTCGCCACCATCGGCGAAGCGGCCCCCGCCCTGCTGCTCGCGGCGCGGCTCCTGCAGGGACTGTCGGTGGGCGGCGAGTACGGCGCGACCGCGACCTACATGAGCGAGGTCGCCATGCGCGGCCGACGCGGCTACTACTCGTCTTTCCAGTACGTCACGCTGATCGGCGGGCAGCTGCTCGCGGTGTCGGCCATCGCCCTGCTGCAGCTCGCGCTCGACGACGCGGCGCTGCGGGCCTGGGGCTGGCGCATCCCGTTCGTCGCGAGCGCCGCGGCGGCACTGGTCGCGTTCACGCTGCGGCGCCGGCTCGAGGAGACCTCGACCGCGGCCTCGCGCGCCAGCCGCCACGCCGGCAGCGTCGCGGAACTGTGGCGGCACCACCGCCGCGCGGCGCTGACGGTCATCGGCTTCACCGCCGGCGGCTCGCTCGTCTTCTACACGTTCACGACCTACATGCAGAAGTTCCTGGTCAACAGCGCCCACCTGCCGGCACGTACCGCCACGCAGGTGATGACCGCGTGCCTGACCGTCTTCATGCTGGTGCAGCCGCTGTTCGGGGCGCTGTCGGACCGGATCGGGCGACGTCGCAACCTGCTGTGGTTCGGCGTGCTCGGCGCGGTCGCGACCGTGCCGATCCTCGGGGCGCTGCGCGGCGCGGGACCGCTGCTGGCCGGCGCGCTGATCACCGCGGCGCTCCTGATCGTGAGCCTCTACACCTCGGTGTCGGCGATCGTGAAGGCGGAGATGTTCCCGGTCGAGGTGCGCGCGGTGGGCGTCGGGCTCTCCTATGCGCTCGGCAACGCGGTCTTCGGCGGGACGGCGGAATCGGTCGCGCTGTGGCTGAAGGGCGCGGGCCACGAGGAGCTGTTCTTCGGCTACGTGGCAGCGATGCTCGCCGCCGTCGCGGCGCTGAGCCTCACCCTGCCGCGCGAGCCCGCCTACCTGCTGCGCGACCGCTGAGGCGGCCGGGCGGGGCCGCGGCTAGCGCGGCTCGCCCGCGCGCCCGAGGCGCACCGAGACGCCGAGCCAGGCGCCGCGCGGCGCGCCGACGCTGCGGAACTGCTCCGAGCGCCAGCTCGCGCCGCTGGGGTCGAAGGTCGCGCCCGGCCCGGTGAAGACGTTCCGGCCGAGGGTC
>JAFEDP010000279.1 GCA_018241545.1 Pseudomonadota bacterium | reverse complement strand
CGGCCGCGGCTCGGCCGGCGCAACGACCGGCGGCGGCGCACGCTCGCGCAGCCGGCCCTCGACGAACGCCGTGAGCAGGCCGCGCGCGCCCTCGCTGTCGGCCTCGCGCCAGTTGGAGAGGGCCGCCCGCAGCCACACCCCGTCGATCATCGCGGCGATCATCGCGGCCAGCGCGGTCGCCTCCTCCGCCCCCACCAGCGGGCGCAGCGCGTGCCGCAGATTCGACAGCATGCGCTGCTGGTAGGCGGTCTGGACGCGCTTGAGGCGCTCGACGTGCAGCAGCTGCCCCCAGAACGCAAGCCAGGCATTGCCGGTGCGCTGGTTGAACTCCTCCGGAGCGAGGTTCGCGTCGATGATCGCCTGCACCCGCCCGCGCGGCGTGCGCGCGAGGCGCAGCTTGGCGCGCACGTTGCTGTGCACGCGCCGGCTCAGGTGTCGGAACGCGGCCTCGAGCAGGCCGTCCTTGTCGCCGAAGTAGTGGGCGATGAGGCCGGCCGACACCCCGGCACGGCCGGCGATCTGGGCGAGCGTGCTGCCGACGTAGCCGAGCTCGGCCAGGCAGTCGATGGCGACCTCCACGAGCTGCTCGCGGCGGTCCTCCTCGGGACGGTCGGTCGCACTGCGGCCGGTGTCGGACTCGCCCGGGCCTCGGTTTGACTGGTTATTCAGCGTCGTGTCCCCCGATTCCTGACCGCGCGGCCGGGACCGGCGAAGTGGCGCTGCCGCACTGCAGCGTTCCGCTCGGCCCGGACGGGGCTCAAAATCTTCTTAATCAATCACTTATACGAAGGCGTCTGGCTTGACAGACGACCGATTGAACAGCTATTCAGTCGAGCCCGGGGGAATGATGCCGATCCGGCGTCGACGGGGTCAAGGGAGCCTGCATGCGAGACGGGCCGTCGCGCCCACTGGCACGCGGTGGCGGGACGCGCCGGGGTGCCGGGTTCGCGCTCGCGCTGCTGTCCCTGCTGTCGTCGGTTGGTGTCGCCCCGACGGTGTGGGGCTGCTGCGCCGACGTTCGCGCGACCGGACCGACCGCAACCCCGTCCCTGCTGCGCCGGCGTGACGAGAGCCTGCCAACGCAGGCAGCCAGTCACGGACCCGAGCTCGCTCAGCGGGTGGCCGACGTCGCGCGCGGCGGACCCGCCGAGCCGGCCGCCGGTGGCCCGGTCGGCGGCAGCGGTGCCGTCCCGCCGGCCGCGTCCTTCGAGGAGTGGGTCACCTCGCACAAGATCCCGGTCGGCGATGCGGTCACCCGCGCGGTCGAGTACGTCAAGCGCCACGGCGCAGGCCTCTTCGACGGCACCTCCGCCGCCGTGCGGACCAGCACCGCGCTCGTGCAGCGGCTCCTCGAGGCCACGCCCGCTCCGGTTCTGATCGCCGCGGTCGCGATCATCGCCTTCTGGGTGCGCCGCTCCTGGTCCGTCACGCTGTTCGTGGTCGGGGCGTTGCTCTTCATCATCAACCAGGGCTACTGGGAGGCGACGCTCGAGACCACGACGCTGGTGCTGGTCGCGGCCTCGGTCTCGACGGCGATCGGCGTGCCGCTCGGCATCCTCGCGGCGCGCCATCCTGGCCTCTACGCGCTGATGCGCCCGGTGCTCGACCTGATGCAGACGCTGCCCACGTTCGTGTACCTGACCCCGACGCTGGTGCTGTTCGGCCTCGGCGTCGTGCCGGGCCTGATCTCCACCGTGATCTTCGCGCTGCCCGCCCCGATCCGGCTCACGCACCTCGGCATCTCGTCGGTGCCGCGGGCGCTGGTCGAGGCCGGCGAGGCGTTCGGCGCGACGCGTCTGCAGCAGCTCGTCAAGGTCGAGCTGCCGAGCGCGGCGCCGACGATCATCGCCGGCATCACCCAGTGCATTATGCTGAGCCTGTCGATGGTCGTGATCGCGGCGCTGGTCGGCGCCGGCGGCCTCGGCGTTCCGGTGGTGCGTGCGCTCAACACGGTCCAGGTGGGCATGGGCTTCGAGGCCGGAATCGCCATCGTGCTGCTCGCGATCATCCTCGACCGCATCGCCCGGCCCGCAGACACCGGAGGCAGCTCGTGAGCGCGGCCCTTGAATTCCGCCAGGTCGACATTCTGTTCGCCCGCGAGCACGGCCGTGCGGGCGACGCCCGCATCCGGGCAGCGCTGCGGGAGCTCGACCAGGGGCGGACGCGCGCGGAGATCGCCAAGGACAGCGGGGTCGTCGTCGGCGTCGCCGGCGCGAGCCTCGCGGTCGAGCGCGGCCACATCTCGGTGCTGATGGGCCTGTCGGGCTCCGGCAAGTCGACGCTGCTGCGCGCCGCGAACCGGCTCAACCCCGTGACGCGCGGTCAGGTGCTGCTCGATGACGGCCGCGCGGTGGTCGACGTGGCGAGCTGCGACCAGCGGACGCTGCGGCGCCTGCGTCGCCGCTGCATCGCGATGATGTTCCAGCAGTTCGGGCTGCTGCCGTGGCGCACCGTGCGCGACAACGTCGGCTTCGGGCTGGAGCTGCGCGGCGAGCCCGCCGCGACACGCCGCAGCATCGTTGACGAGAAGCTCGAGCTCGTGGGCCTGTCGCAGTGGGCCGACCGGCACGTCGGCGAGCTCTCCGGGGGCATGCAGCAGCGCGTCGGCCTCGCCCGCGCCTTCGCCACCGATGCCGACATCCTGCTGATGGACGAGCCGTTCTCGGCGCTCGACCCGCTGATCCGGACCAAGCTGCAGGACGAACTCGTCGCGCTGCAGGAACGGGTCAAGAAGACGATCCTGTTCGTGACCCACGACCTCGACGAGGCGCTCAAGCTCGGCGACCAGATCTCGGTGCTGGAGGGCGGACGCATCGTCCAGACCGGCGCGCCCGAGGACATCGTGCTGCGGCCGACGGACGCCTACGTCGCCGAGTTCGTGCAGCACATGAACCCGCTGACGGTGCTGACCGGCGAGATGGTGATGGGCGGGCGCGACGTGCTGTGGCAGCAGGACGGTGCCGTGTGGCTGGATCGCGAGGGCCGGTACCGCCTGGTGCTGGACGCCGCGGGCGCGCCGGCGAGCGTGCTGGCCGACGGCGAGCCGCTGCCGCTGGTCCCCGCCGACGCCGCCGGCGCGGCGGCGGGTCCCGGCATCGCGGTCGCCCCGTCCGACCTGCCGCTCAAGACGCTGATCCAGCTGCTGCGCCACACCGCGCGGCCGGTGCTGCTGACCCGCGGGGGCTGCTTCGCGGGGGTCTGCGCCGAGGCCGACGTGATCCGGGCCCTCGCCGGGGCCGATGGCGCAGCCAAGCAAGCCAATGCCGCAAACTGATTAGCCCGGCCGCGGGCCGGTGACCATACTGGCTCATTAGTCTCCGGAGGCGGATCCCCTATGGACGAGCAGCAAGCCACGACGGCGCGGCGCAGCCGCGGCGGCGGTCGCGAGGCCAAGCGGGCGGCGCGCACCGCACGCGCGGCGGCCACGGTCCCGTACATCACCCGGTCGCTGCCCTACTACGAGGTGCTGACCGAGGAGGGACTCGCCACCATCGAGCGCAACGCCGAGACGATCCTGAGCGAGGTCGGCATCGACTTTCGCGACGATCCCGAGGCGCTCGCGATCTGGCGGCAGGCCGGCGCCGACGTCCAGGGCGAGCGGGTGCGCTTCCCGCGCGGCCTGTGCCGGACGCTGGTGCAGCAGACGGCGCCGCGCGAGTTCGTCCAGCACGCCCGCAACCCCGCGCGCAGCGTGCGCATCGGCGGCCGCCACACGGTGTTCGCGCCGGCCTACGGCTCGCCGTTCATCCGTAGCCTCGACGACGGGCGCCGCTATGCGCGGATCGAGGACTTCCGCAACTTCGTCAAGCTCGCCTACCTCGCGCCCTCGCTGCACCACTCGGGCGGCACGATCTGCGAGCCCGTCGACCTGCCGGTGAACAAGCGGCACTTCGACATGGTCTACAGCCACATCAAGTACAGCGACAAGCCGTTCATGGGCTCGGTCACGGCGCCGGAGCGCGCCGAGGACACCGTCGAGCTCGCGAAGATCGCGTTCGGGCCGGACTTCCTCGACCCCGCCACCGGCCAGCCGAAGACCGTGCTGGTGAGCCTGATCAACGCCAACTCGCCGATGACCTTCGACGCGACGATGCTCGGCGCCCTCAAGGTCTACGCCCGCGCCAACCAGGCGACGATCGTCACGCCCTTCATCCTCGCGGGCGCCATGTCGCCGGTGACCGTCGCCGGCACGGCGGCGCAGACGCTGGCCGAGTCGCTGGCGGGCATGGCGTTCGCCCAGCTGGTGCGCCCGGGCGCGCCGGTGATCTTCGGCAGCTTCGCCTCCTCGATCTCGATGCAGTCGGGCGCGCCGACCTTCGGCACGCCGGAGCCCGCTCTCGTGCTGTACGTCATGGCGGCGCTGGCGCGCCGCCTCGGCGTGCCGTTCCGCTCCGGCGGCGGGCTGTGCGCCTCGAAGATCGCCGACGCGCAGGCGGCCTACGACTCCGCCAACACGCTGCCGCTGACCATCCTCGCGGGCGTCAACTTCGTG
>JAFEDP010000278.1 GCA_018241545.1 Pseudomonadota bacterium | reverse complement strand
GAGCTCGGTGGCGGCGAGCGCGTACATCGCACTGTGGTTGTAGCGCGTGATGACCCAGAAGTTGTGGAACGCCACGCGGTAGGTCGGTGCGTCCGGCTCGCGCAGCGCGAGGAACATCGCCGGCGTGCCGTCGTCGATCGTGGCGTCGAGCTCGACGCCACGGGCGCGCAGCGAGGCCACGGTCTCGGCAAGCTCGAGGCGGTTGGCGGTCAGGCCCTCCACGTCCGGGTACCACAGGTCGGCGGTGGCAACCAGCGGCCCGCCGCGCTGCCAGCCCTTGGCGACGAAGTAGTGAGCGACGCTCTCGACGATGTCGGCCCAGTCGTTCCACAGGTCGATGCGGCCATCGTGGTCGCCGTCGCGAGCGTACTGACGGTAGCTGCTCGGCATGAACTGCGGCGCGCCCATGGCCCCTGCGTACGAGCCGGAGGCGCGCAGCGGGTCGACGTGGGCCTCGCGGCACAGCAGCAGGAACTGCTCGAGCTCGCCGCGGAAGAAGTGCGCCCGCGGCGCGTAGTCGAAGGCGAGCGTCGCGAGTGCGTCGAGCACCCGGTAGCGGCCGGTCAGCCGCCCGTAGGAGGTCTCGACGCCGACGATGGCGGTGATCAGCTCGCCCGGCACGCCGGTGCGCGCCTCGACGTCGTCCAGCAGCGCGCGGTGCTCGGCGTAGAACGCGCGCCCGTCCTGGATGCGCTTCTCGGTCAGGAAGATCGCGCGGTACTCGTACCAGGGCTTGACCCGCTCCGCCGGCCGGCCCATGGCCTCGAGGATCGAGGGCTTGGACTCGGCCGCCCGGACGATGCGCGCCACCCAGCGCCGCTCGAGTCCGTCGCGCGCGGCCACCTCGTTGACGAAGGCGCGCACCTCGGGGCGGGCGAGGTCGAGCGCCGCGGCGGGCGGGGCGGCGAGCGCCGCGAGGGTCGCGAGGGCCGCGGCCAGCAGTTCAGCGGCGGCCCGCACCTCAGGCCCCCACGAGCTTGCGGTGACGGTTGAGCGACATCAGCACCCCGAAGCTCGCGAGCAGGGTCACGAGCGCCGTGCCGCCGTAGCTGACGAGCGGCAGCGGCACGCCGACCACCGGCAGGATGCCGCTGACCATGCCGCTGTTGACGAAGGCGTAGACGAAGAACGTCAGCGCGAAGCTGCCGCACACCAGGCGGCCGTAGGTGTCCTGCGTCTCGGAGGCGAGGTACAGGGCGCGGCCGATCACGATCAGGTAGAGCGCGATCAGGAACAGCTGGCCGAGCAGGCCGAGCTCCTCGCCGATGACCGCGAAGATGAAGTCGGTGGAGCGCTCCGGCAGGAACTCCAGCTGCGCCTGGCTGCCGTTCATCCAGCCCTTGCCGAACACCCCGCCCGAGCCGATGGCGATCTGCGACTGGATGCTGTGGTAGCCGGCGCCGAGCGGGTCCTGCGCCGGGTCGAGGAACATCAGCACGCGCTGGCGCTGGTAGTCGTGCATGAAGTGCCAGGCGACCGGCACGGCGGCGCCGAGGGCGGCCACGCCGGCGATGATGATCAGCACCGACAGCCCCGCCAGGAACAGCACCAGGATGCCGGCGGAGGCCACCAGCAGCGCGGTGCCGAGGTCGGGCTGCTTGGCGATCAGCACCGACGGCACGACGATGATGGCGAGCAGCACCACCACGTCGCGCAGCGTCGGCGGCAGCGGCCGCTCGTGCAGGTACCAGGCGCACATCATCGGCACCGCGAGCTTCATGATTTCGGACGGCTGGAAGCGCACCGGTCCGACGGTGAGCCAGCGCTGCGCGCCCTTGCCGACCGTGCCGTGCACCGCGACCACGATCAGCAGCACGACGCCGACCACGTACAGCAGCGGCGACAGGCGCCGCAGCCACGCGGGCGGGACCTGCGCCACCGCGACCAGCAGCACCAGCGCCAGCACCAGGTACTCGAGCTGGCGCAGCCACTGGGCGAAGTTCTCGCCGGTGGCGCTGTAGAGCACGAAGAGCCCGAAGGCCGAGACCGCGCCGAGCGCCGCCAGCAGTGGCCCGTCCAGGTGCAGGCGCCGCAGCAATACCGCCGAGGCGGTCAGCGTGCGCCGGGTGGTCGAGTGCTCGCCTTCCTCGAACAGCATGCTCATTCCGTCTTGATCGTCGAGGCCGCGTTGGCCTCGTACTTGCCGAGCAGGTAGGCGTCGAACACCCGCCGCGCGACCGGGCCCGCGGCGCTGCCGCCGTGGCCGCCGTTCTCCACCAGCACCGCCACCGCGAGCTTTGGGTCGTCGGCGGGCGCGAAGGCGATGAACAGCGCGTGGTCGCGCAGGCGCTCGGCGACCTTGCTCGCGACGTACTTCTCGTTCTGCCCGAGGCTGAACACCTGCGCCGTGCCGGTCTTGGCGGCGATCTTGTACGGGGCGCCGTGCGCCATGCTGGAGGCGGTGCCGCCGGGCTCGGTGACGCGCTCCATGCCCTCCACGACGATGTCCCAGGCGTGGGGGTCCTTGAGCTCGACCGTCGGCTCGGCGACCGGCGCGAGCCGGCGCACGGCGCCGGTGGCCGCGTCGCGCACCGCCGTCACGAGCCGCGGCCGGAAGTTGCGCCCGTGCCCGGCGACCACGGCGGCGGCGTGCGCGAGCTGCAGCGGCGTCGCCAGCAGGTAGCCCTGGCCGATGCCGACGATGATCGTCTCGCCCGGGAACCACGCCTGCTTGTAGCGCTGCTGCTTCCACTCCGGCGAGGGCACGAGCCCCGGCAGCTCGCCGCCGACGTCGATGCCGGTCGGCTTGCCGAGGCCGAGCCCCGTCAGCGCCTCGTGCACGCGGTCGATGCCGAGGAGCTCGGCGAGCCCGTAGAAGTACACGTCGCACGAGGTCTGGATGGCCTTGCGCATGTCCACCATGCCGTGGCCTTCCTTGCGCCAGTCGTGGTACGGGTGCGAGGAGCCCGGCAGCGTGTAGTAGCCGCGGCAGAAGCGGGTCGCGGCCGGATCGATCGCGCCGAACTCGAGGCCGGCGAGCGCCATCAGCGGCTTCACCGTCGAGCCGGGCGGGTAGGCTCCCCGGAGCGCGCGGTTGAGCAGCGGCTTGTCGATGTCATCGCGCAGCGCCGCGTACTCGCGTCCCGAGATGCCGCGCGTGAACTTGTTGGGGTCGAAGGTCGGCACCGACACGAGCGCCACCACGTCGCCCGTGCCGGGCTCGATCGCGACCACGGCGCCGCGGCGGCCGGCGAGCGCCTCCTCGGCGACCTTCTGGACGCGGATGTCGATGCCGAGGAACAGGTCGTTGCCGGCGCGCGGCGGGCGGGTCTCGAGCGCCACCGCGCCGCCGCCCAGGCGGTCGACGCGCCGGCCCTGGGCGTTGACGAGCACCTGGCGGTAGCCCGCGGTGCCGTGCAGTTCCTGCTCGTAGCTGCCCTCGAGCCCGATCTTGCCGATGACCGAGGAGCCGGCGTACTGGTCGCGGTCGATCCGCTTGAGGTCCTCCTCGGAGATCGCCGCCACGTAGCCGAGGGCGTGCACACCCGTGTCGCGGTAGGGGTACCAGCGCGCGAGGCGCGTCTGGATCTCGACCCCGGGGAACTCGAACTGGCGCACGGCGAAGGTGCCGATGTCGGCGTCCGACAGCGACAGGCGCAGCGGCACGGCCTCGAACTTGCGCCCGGAGCGGATCAGCCGCTCGAGCGCCGGGACCTGATCGGACTCGATGAGCCCGATCGCTGCGAGCCGGCGCAGCGTGCCCGGCACGTCCGGCACCTGTTCCGGCGTGAGCTCCAGCGTGTAGGCCGGGGTGTTCTCGGCGATCACGACGCCGTGCCGGTCGTACATCAGCCCGCGGTCCGGCGGCAGCGGCTCGAGCCGCACGCGGTTGCCCTGCGACAGGTCCACGTAGTAGTCGTGGCGCACCACCTGCAGCAGGAACAGGCGCCCGCCGACGGCCGCGAGCAGCAGCACCGCGGCGACCGCCGCGAACAGCACGCGGCCGACGAACAGCCGCTGCTCCGACCAGTGATCCTTGATGCGGACCGAGCGGCGCATGGGCGTCAGCGCGTCGCCAGGCGGTCCAGGAAGCCGGTCAGCACCGGCCACAGCAGCGTCCCGGTCGCCACCGGCAGCCAGCGCACCCAGGCGGTGACCGGGTGGCCGGTGACGCCGTCGATCCAGAACAGCAGGAACTGGAAGAGCAGCAGCAGCCCGAACACCACCAGCGTCTGCTGGCGCAGCGGGTACATGCGCATGCGCAGGTGGAAGCGGTGCACGATGAAGGCGATCACCACGAACGCCAGCGCGTTCTCGCCGAGCACGACGCCGCGGAACGCGTCGAGCGCAAGCCCCGCGCCCCACGCGGTCGCGAGGCCGCCGGCGCGCGGCAGCATCAGCGCGAACCAGATGATGGTCAGCAGCACGAAGTCCGGCCGCAGCAGGTCGACGACGTGCGGCAGCGGCACCGCCGACAGCACGAGCGCGCCGAGCACGAAGCCGAGCAGCTGCAGGCGCGGGCTGCGGCGCTCCACCATCATGGCGTCGCCCCCGGGCGGGGCTCGGCCCGC
>JAFEDP010000277.1 GCA_018241545.1 Pseudomonadota bacterium | reverse complement strand
GCCGCGACTCGCCACTGCGCCGGAGGCCCCTTGGCTCAACGGTTCGTGCTCGAAAAGCGCTCGATCGACTACGTCCCGCTCGCCGAGCGCCACGGCAAGGTATGGCACCTGTGGCCGACCTGGTTCATGGGCGACGCCCACCTCGCCACCGTCGCCACCGGCTACGTCGGCGTCGCGATGGGCGGCAACCTCGTCTGGATGGCGATCGCGGTGACGATCGGCAGCGCGTTCGGGACGTTCTTCATGGCGTTCCACTCGACGCAGGGGCCGCAGCTCGGCCTGCCGCAGATGATCCAGTCGCGGCCGCAGTTCGGCTACGTGGGTGCGCTGCTGGTCTGGGGCGTCGCGCTCGTCACCTATGTCGGGTTCAACGCCTTCAACCAGGTGCTGGCGGGCGACACGCTCGACACGCTCTATCATGCCGACAAGCACCTGACGATGCCGCTGGTGGGCATCCTCGCGGCCGCGCTCGCGATCTTCGGCTACGACTGGATCCACCGGGTGCAGCAGGTGCTGACGGCGATCCTGCTCGCCGGACTCGTCGTGATGACGGTCGCGGTGGCCGGCGTGCGCTTCCCGGCCGCGCAGCTCGACCTCGGCGACTTCCGCCTGGTGCCGTTCCTGACGCAGCTGTTCGCCGCGGCCGCGTACCAGATCTCCTGGTCGATCTACGTGTCGGACTACTCGCGCTACCTGCCGCGCGACGTCGGGGTGGCGGCCTCGTTCTGGTGGACGTACCTCGGCGCGTTCATCGGCGGCACCTGGACGATGCTGGTGGGCACCGTCGCGGGCGCGATGTTCCCGAAGCTCGAGCTGACGCCGGCGCTGCGGGCCTCGGCCAACGCGATGTTGCCGGGCTCCGGCGCGCCGTTGCTTCTCGTGTCGTTGCTCGGGCTCGTGACCATCACGACGCTCAACTTCTACGGCGCGTCGCTGACGCTCCTGTCCGTCGCCGACTCGCTGCGCCCGATCAAGGCCACCCTCACCAAGCGCATCGCGACCATCGTCGCCTGCCTCGTGGTCGCCTGCCTGCTGGCGCTCACCGCCTCGCCCGACTTCGCCAAGGAGTTCGGCGAGTTCCTGTCGATCCTGCTGTACCTGTTCACGCCGTGGACCGCGATCAACCTGGTCGACTTCTATTACGTCCGGCGCGGCCACTACTCGGTGCGCGAGATCTTCAATCCACGCGGCCTGTACGGCCGGTGGAACTGGCGCGGGCTCACGGCCTACGCGGTGGGCTTCGTCGCGATGATCCCGTTCTTCAGCACCGGCATCTACGTGGGCCCGGTCGCGCGCGCGCTCGGCGGCGCGGACCTCGCGATGCTGGTCGGACTGCCGGTCTCGACCATCGTCTACCTGCTCGCGTGCCGCTCGATGGACGTCGAGGCGGAGGCGCGGCGCGCCGCCGAGGCGGATGCCGGGCTCGAGGACGCCGCCGGCTGAGGACTCAGCGCTGGGCGCTGCGCCAGTTCGGCGCCTCGTAGAACGGCAGGTCGGAGGGCGGCAGCTGCCGCCCGAGCACGTGGTCGGCCGCCTTCTCGGCGATCATGATCGTCGGCGCGTTGAGGTTGCCGTTGGTGATCGACGGCATGATCGAGGAGTCGATCACGCGCAGGCCCTCGACGCCGTACACGCGCGCCTGCGGATCGACGACGGCCATGCGGTCGTCCGCCGCGCCCATCTTGCACGAGCAGGACGGGTGGTACGCGCTCTCGACCTTCTGGCGGATGAACTCGTCGATCTGCGCGTCGGTCTGCACGTCGGCGCCTGGCGCGATCTCGCGGCCGCGGAACCGGCCGAAGGCCGGCTGCGCGAACAGCTCGCGCGTCAGGCGGATCGCGGCACGGAACTCCACCCAGTCGTCCGGGTGGCTCATGTAGTTGAACAGGATGCGCGGCTTGTCCGCCGGGTCGCGCGAGGCGAGGCGCACCCAGCCGCGGCTCTTGGAGTGCATCGGCCCGACGTGTGCCTGGAAGCCGTGCTCCTTGGCGAGCGAGGAGCCGTCGTAGCTGACGGCCATCGGCAGGAAGTGGTACTGGATGTCGGGGAACTGGACGCCGGCGCGGCTGCGGATGAAGCCGCAGGTCTCGAAGTGGTTGGTCGCGCCGAGGCCGTCGCGGAACAGCACCCAGCGCACGCCGATCGCGAGCTTGGCGAGCGGGTTCATCACCGAATACAGCGTGATGGGCTCGCGGCACGCGACCTGGAAGTACACCTCGAGGTGGTCCTGCAGGTTCTCGCCGACGCCCGGCAGGTCGTGCACCACGGGAATGCCGTGGGCGGCGAGTTCCGCGGCCGGGCCGACGCCGGAGAGCTTGAGCAGCTGCGGCGAGCCGATCGAGCCTGCCGCGACGATCACCTCGCGGCGTGCGCGCACGCTGCGCTCCTGTCCGCCCTTGCGGTAGCGCACACCCACCGCACGGCGTCCCTCGAACAGCACCGCGCTCGCGAGCGCGTGGGTCTCGACCGCGAGGTTCGGGCGCCCGAGCGCGGGGCGCAGGTAGGCGTTGGCGGCGCTGGCGCGCACGCCACCGGCCACCGTCATGTCCATGCGTCCGAAGCCCTCCTGCTGGAAGCCGTTGACGTCGGCGGTCAGCGGGTAGCCGGCCTCGCGGGCGGCGGCGAGCCAGGCCGCGTGCAGCGGGTTCTTGACGGTGCCGTAGCTCGTGCCGAGCGGCCCGTCGCCGCCGCGGTAGTCGTCGCCGCCCTCGGCGCGTCGCTCGGCGCGCTTGAAGTAAGGCAGCACGTCACGGTAGCCCCAGCCACGCGCGCCCTCGGCTTCCCAGCGCTCGTAGTCGAAGGCGTTGCCGCGGATGTAGACGAGTCCGTTGATCGAGGACGAGCCGCCGAGCACCTTGCCGCGCGGCGTGTGCATGCGCCGCCCGCCGAGCCCGGGCTCCGGCTCGGTGTGGTAGAACCAGTTGTAGCGCTCGCGGTTCATCGGGATCGCCAGCGCCGACGGCATCTGGATGAACACCGAGCGATCCGAGCCGCCGTACTCGAGCAGCAGCACCGAGGTCTGGCCGTCTGCGGTCAGGCGGTTGGCGAGCACGCAGCCGGCCGAGCCGGCACCGACGATCACGTAGTCGAATTGCTTGGCGTCCACGACGTCCATCCGGTCAGTAGGGCGACTCGACGTCGCCCATGGCGACGTAGACGCTCTTGATCTGCGTGTAGTGCTCGATCGCCGCGCGGCTGTTCTCGCGCCCGAGCCCGGAGCGCTTGTAGCCACCGAACGGCAGCTCGATCGGCGTCACGTTGTAGTGGTTGATCCAGCAGGTGCCGGCCTCGAGGCGGGCGATCACCCGATGGGCGCGCGTCAGGTCGTTGGTGAACACGCCGGCGGACAGGCCGAATTCCGTGGCGTTGGCGCGCGTCACGACCTCGTCCTCGTCGTCGAACTCCAGCACGGTCATCACCGGGCCGAAGATCTCCTCGCGCACGATCGCCATGTCGTCGTGGCAGCCGTCGAATACGGTCGGCTCGACGAAGAAGCCATTGGCGAGGTCGCCGCTCGTGACGCGCCGCCCGCCGACCAGCAGGCGCGCGCCCTCCGCGCGGCCGCGCGCGATGTAGCCGAGCACCTTCTCCATGTGGCCCTCGGAGATCAGCGCGCCCACCTGGGTGCGCGGATCCATCGGGTCGCCGACCCGCATCGCCTCGACGCGCGCCTTGAGCCGCTCGAGGAACGCGCTGCGGATCCGCCGGTGGACGAAGACCCGGGTGCCGTTCGAGCACACCTCGCCGGCCGAGTAGAAGTTCGCGAGCAGCGCCCCGCCGACCGCGTTGTCGAGCTTGGCGTCGTCGAACACGATCAGCGGCGACTTGCCGCCGAGCTCGAGCGTCACGTACTTGAGCGTGCCGGCGGCATCGCCCATGACGGCCTTGCCGGTGCCGACCTCGCCCGTCAGCGACACCTTGCGGATCCCGGGATGGCGCGTCAGCAGGCGACCGGTGTCGGCGAAGCCCTGCACCACCCGGAACACGCCCGGCGGCAGCCCGGCCTCGAGGTACGTCTTCTCGAGCTCCACCGCCGTCAGCGGCGTGAGCTCGGCAGGCTTGAACAGCATCGCATTGCCGCAGGCGAGCGCCGGCGCCGACTTCCAGCACGCGATCTGCAGCGGGTAGTTCCACGCGCCGATGCCGGCGACGACGCCGAGCGGCTCGCGGCGCGTGTAGCCGAACGCACCCGGCCCGAGATCGACGTGCTCGCCTGCGATGGTGGCGGCGATGCCTGCGAAGTACTCGAGGCAATCCGCGCCGGAGATCACGTCGACGACGCTGGTCTCCTGGATGGGCTTGCCGGTGTCGCGGGTCTCGAGCTCGGCGAGCTCGCGGTTGCGCGCGCGCAGCAGCTCCGCGGCGCGGCGCAGGATCCGGCCGCGCTCGGTGCCGGTCATGGCCGCCCAGCGTCGCTGGCCCTCGGCGGCGGCCGCGAAGGCGGCCTCGACCTCGGCCGGCCCGTCGATCGCGATCTCGGCGAGCGTCGCGCCGGTGGCCGGATTGATCGTGCGGAAGT
>JAFEDP010000276.1 GCA_018241545.1 Pseudomonadota bacterium | reverse complement strand
CGCACGTCGAGGCGGCGCAGCGGCGCGTCCCGGCGCTCGAGCACTGCGGCATCAAGGACATCGTCAACGGTCCGATCTCCTACACGCCGGACGGCAGCCCGCTGGTCGGGCCCGCCTGGGACGTGCGCAACGTGTGGCTCAACGAGGGCCACAGCTTCGGCATCACGGCCGCCGGCGGATCCGGCTGGCAGCTCGCGGAGTGGATCGTCGAGGGCGAGCCGGGCATCGACATGCTGGCCATCGACCCGCGCCGCTTCGGGCCGTACACCTCGAAGCGCTACGTCGTGCAGAAGAACGAGGAGACCTACCGCAACGTCTTCACGATCCACTTCCCGGACGAGGAGCGCCCGGACGGGCGCCCCGCCAAGACGAGCCCGGTGTACGACAAGCTGGCGCGCATGGGCGCGGTCTTCGGCCAGCGCTACGGCTGGGAGCGCGCCAACTGGTTCGCGCCGCCGGGCGTCGAGCGCAAGGACGTGTGGAGCTTCCGCCGCACCAACTACTTCGAGCACGTCGGCAACGAGGTGCGGCTGATGCGCGAGAAGGTCGGCATCATCGACCTGACGCCCTTCACCAAGCACGAGGTCACCGGCCCGGGTGCCGAGGCCTGGCTCGACCACCTCGTCGCCAACAAGGTGCCGGCCAAGATCGGGCGCATCGCGCTGTGCCATGCGCTGACCAAGCGCGGCGGCATCCGCTCGGAGTTCACGATCACCAAGCTCGCCGACCAGCACTACTACGTCGTCAGCGCCGGCGCCGCCGAGCGCTATGACGCCGACTACCTGCGGCGGATGCTGCCGAAGGACGGCTCGGTGACGCTGCGCAACATCACCGGCGCCCGCGGCTGCTTCGTGCTCGCCGGGCCGCGCTCGCGCGAGCTGCTGGCCAAGCTCACCGACACCAAGCTCGACAACGCCTCCTTCCCGTGGCTGACCAGCCAGGTGATCGAGGTCGGCCTCGCCACCGACGTCTACGCCCTGCGCGTCAACTTCGTCGGCGCGCTCGGCTGGGAGCTGCACTTCCCGATCGAGTACGCGCACCACCTGTTCGACGCGCTGTTCGCCGCCGGCGCCGAGTTCGGCATTGGCATGGTCGGCATGCGCGCCATGGAGTCGCTGCGCCTCGAGAAGTCGTACCGCATGTGGGGCAGCGACATGACGCGCGACTACACGCCGTTCGAGTGCTCGCTCGACCGCTTCGTCCGCATGAACAAGGGGCCGTTCATCGGCCGCGAGGCGCTCGAGAAGCAGCTGGCGGCCGGGGTCCCGCACCGCTTCGTGACCCTCGAGGTGCACGGAGTGGTCGATGCCGACCCGCTGGGCAACGAGCCGCTGTTCGACGTGCAGGGCCAGATGATCGGCCGGGCCACGGCCGGCTATTATGGCCACTACGTCAAGAAGAGCCTGGCCATCGGCTACGTGAAGCCCGCCTTCGCCACGCCGGGGACGGCGCTCGAGATCGAGATCCTCGGCGAGCGCAAGAAGGCCACCGTGGTGGCGGAGTCGCCGTACGACCCGGACAACAACGATCTGAGGGCCTGATGCAGAAGTTCTCGATCTGGTCGCTGCTGAAGGAGTCCTTCGGCGCCCACCAGGGATGGAAGTCGCAGTGGCGCCGCGCCGCGCCCAAGGCCGAGTACGACGCCGTGATCGTCGGCGGCGGCGGCCACGGGCTCGGCGCCGCCTACTACCTCGCGGCCGAGCACGGCCTCACCAACATCGCGGTCGTCGAGAAGGGCTGGATCGGCGGCGGCAACACCGGCCGCAACACGACGATCATCCGCTCGAACTACCTGTTCGACGAGAGCGCGGCGCTCTACGACCACTCGCTGAAGCTGTGGAAGGACCTGTCGCAGGTCCTCAATTACAACGTGATGTTCTCGCCGCGCGGCGTGATGATGCTGGCGCACACCGTGCACGACATCCAGGTCATCAAGCGGCACGTGCACGCCAATCGCGGCAACGGCGTCGACAACGAGTGGCTGACGCCCGAGGAGGCCAAGGCCTTCTGCCCGATCCTGAACATCGAGAAGAACATCCGCTATCCGGTGCTCGGCGCCGCCCTGCAGCGCCGCGGCGGCACGGCGCGCCACGACACCGTGGCGTGGGGCTACGCGCGCGCGGCGGATGCGCTCGGCGTCGACATCATCGAGAACTGCGAGGTCACCGGGATCCGCCGCGACGCGAGCGGCGCGGTCGAGGCGCTCGAGACCACGCGCGGCACGATCCGCACTCGCAAGGTGGGCGTCTCGGCGGCCGGCCACACGAGCGTGGTGCTCGGCTACGCCGGCGTGAAGCTGCCGCTCGAGAGCTTCCCGCTGCAGGCGCTCGTCTCCGAGCCCGTCAAGCCGATCATGCCGTGCGTCGTGATGTCGAATACGATCCATGCGTACATGAGCCAGTCCGACAAGGGCGAGCTCGTGATCGGCGCCGGCACCGACGCCTACAACTCCTACACCCAGCGCGGTGCGCTGCACATCAACACGCACACGCTCGAGGCCATCTGCGAGCTGTTCCCGATGGTCCGGCGCATGCGCATGCTGCGCAACTGGGGCGGCATCGTCGACGTGACGCCGGATCGCTCGCCGATCATCGCCAAGACGCCGGTCAAGGGCCTGTACGTCAACTGCGGCTGGGGCACGGGCGGCTTCAAGGCGACGCCGGGCTCGGCGCACCTGTTCGCCTGGACGATCGCGCACGACGAGCCCCACCCGATCAACGCGCCGTTCACGATCGAGCGCTTCCGCGACGGGCTCCTGATCGACGAGGCCGCCGCGGCGGCCGTCGCGCACTGAAGGCTGACGCATGCTGATCATCGACTGTCCCTACTGCGGACCGCGCCCGGAGCTCGAGTTCGCGCACGGCGGCCAGGCCCACGTGGCGCGCCCCTCCGACCCGTCCAAGACCACCGACGAGGAGTGGACGGAGTACCTGTACCTGCGCCTGAACACGCGCGGCGTCTACGCCGAGCGCTGGCGCCACGCGCGCGGCTGCGGGCGCTTCTTCAACGCCCTCAGGGACACGACCACTGACCAGTTCCTCGCCACCTACCGCAGCGGCGAGCGCCCGCCCGCGGCGGCCGGCGCACGGAGCGCGCCATGAGCGCGCTGCGCACCCCGGCGGGCGGCCGGATCGACCGCGGCCGTCCGCTGCAGTTCACGTTCGACGGCCGGCGCTACACCGGCTACGCCGGCGACACGCTGGCCTCGGCGCTGCTCGCGAACGGCGTCCACCTGCTCGGCCGTTCTTACAAGTACCACCGGCCACGCGGGCTGCTGGCGGCGGGCTCGGAGGAGCCGAATGCGCTGGTGGCGGTGGTCCGCGACGCCGCGCGGCGCACGCCCAACGTGCGCGCCACGACCGTGGAGCTCTACGACGGGCTGGTCGCGGAGAGCCAGAACCGCTGGCCGAGCCTCGGCTTCGACGTCGGCGCGATCAACAACCTGCTCTCGCCGCTCTATCCGGCCGGGTTCTACAACAAGACGTTCATGTGGCCGCGCGCCGCGTGGTTCAAGCTGTACGAGCCCGTGATCCGCCGGGCCGCGGGCCTCGGCACCGCGCCGGAGCTGCCGGACCCGGACCGCTACGCGCAGCGCTTCGCCCACTGCGACGTGCTCGTCGTCGGCGCGGGACCCGCGGGCCTCGCGGCCGCCCGGGCCGCCGCCGCGGCCGGGGCCCGCGTGATCCTGTGCGACGAGCAGTCCGAGCTCGGCGGCTCGCTGCTGAGCGAGCACGACGCCACCGTCGAGGGCCAGCCGTCGGCCGCGTGGCTCGCGGCCGCGGTCGCGGAGCTCGCGCGCCATCCGCACGTGACACTGCTCCCGCGCACCACCGCGTTCGGCTACTTCCCGCACAACAACATCGGCCTCAGCGAGCGCCTGACCGACCATCTCGCCGACCCGCCGGCCACGCGCCCGCGCGAGCGGCTGTGGCAGGTGCGGGCGCGCGAGGTCGTGCTTGCCACCGGCGCCATCGAGCGGCCGTTGCCGTTCCCAGGCAACGACCGTCCGGGCGTCATGCTCGCCTCCGCCGCGCGGACGTACCTCAATCGCTACGGCGTGCGCGTCGGCACGCGTGCCGTGGTGGTCGCCGGTTGCGACGCCGCGTTCCAGGCGGCCGTCGAGCTCGCGGCAGCCGGCGTCGCCATCGCGGCCATCGCCGATGTGCGCGCGCCCGGCGTGCCCGCAGGCCCCGCACAGGCCGCGGCGCGCGCCGCTGGCCTGCCGATCGAGGCGTCGGCCACGGTCCTCGGCACCAGCGGCCGCCTGCGGGTCACCGGCGTCACGCTCGGCCGGGTCGCCGCCGACGGCTCGGTGACGGCCGGGGCCCGCCACGCCTGCGACGTCGTGCTGATGTCCGGCGGCTACACGCCGAGCGTGCACCTGCACTCGCAGTCGCGCGGCAAGCTGGAATTCGACGAGGCGCTCGGCGCGTTCGTGCCGGGCGCGCCAGCCGAGCGCACGCGCTCGGCGGGACTCGCGCGCGGGATCAGCGGCCTCGCCGCCGTGCTCGATGACGGCGCGGCGGCCGGC
>JAFEDP010000275.1 GCA_018241545.1 Pseudomonadota bacterium | reverse complement strand
TCGCAGTCGGCGCGTGTCAAACTAGCA
Organism: Pseudomonadota bacterium; assembly: GCA_018241545.1. GTDB lineage: Bacteria > Pseudomonadota > Gammaproteobacteria > Steroidobacterales > Steroidobacteraceae > CAIKZZ01. The sequence continues at coordinate 4,519 of JAFEDP010000275.1, read as the reverse complement.
CTGCCCGCGGCGGCTGTTCCAGCGATCCCACCATGATGAAGCGGCTGACGACGATCCTGATGAAGGGCCTGGCGGCGGTGCTGCCGATCGGGCTCACGCTGTACGCCGTCTGGTGGCTCGCGCGCACCGCCGAGGGGCTGATGCGCGGCATCATCATGCTGGTCGTGCCGCCGTCCAGCTACCGGCCCGGCATGGGCATCCTGGCCGGCCTCGTGCTGCTGTTCGCGATCGGCTCGGTGGTCAACGCCTACATCGTGCGACGCACGATCTCGGTGTGGGAGGAGTTCCTCGGCCGCATCCCGCTCGTCAAGACGGTCTACAGCGCGGTGCGCGACGTCACGCGGCTGCTGCCCTCCGGCGAGCGCAGCCGCGACCTGCAGAGCGTCGTCGTCTGGCGCGTCGGCGAGGCGCGGCTGCTCGGCTTCGTGACGCGCGACGACCTGCCCGAGCTCGAGAAGCAGGCCGGCGGCGTCGACCTCGTGGCGGTGTACTTCCCGCTCAGCTACATGCTGGGCGGGGTGACGCTGTACCTGCCGAAGACCGCGGTCGAGCACCTCGACATGCCGGTCGAGGCCGCGATGCGCCTCGCGCTCACCGGCGGCATGGCGACGACCTCGGGCGGCAGCGACGCCGCCGCGCGTGCCGCGCGCGGCTCCTAGCGCTCCGCCGCGGGGCGCACCTGCGAGATCAGCGCGAGCGGCCGGCCCTCCGGGTCGTTGAAGAACGCGAGCCATTCCTCGGTGCCGTCGGCGTGCCGGTGGATGCGGTGCGGCGCCGAGACGAACTCGACGCCGCGCGCCGCGAGGCCCGCGTGCGCGGCGCGGATGTCGTCCACCCGGAAGTACAGGATCGACTCGCCCGCGGGTGCCGCGCCGCCGCGCGACAGGAACAGGCGCACGCCGCCCATGTCGAAGAACGCGAGCTCGCCGAAGCTGTAGAGGTGGGTGAGGCCGAGCACGTCGCGGTACCAGGCGGTGGCCGCGGCCACGTCGGCGACGTGGCGGGCGATCTGGCCGAGCGGGCCGAGGGCGGGCGGTGCGGTCATGGCGGTCTCCTGCCGGGCGAGCGCGCTGTCGCGGGCGACGCCCGCGTAGCGGCGCAGCGCGCGCCGGTCGCCGAGGCCGAGCTTGGCGCGCGCGCTCGCGACGTGAAACTTGACGGCCTCGACGCTGACCCCGTCGCGCGCGGCGATCGCCCGGTTGCTGAGCCCGTGGCGCACCGCCTCGACGGTGCGCCACTCGGCCGGCGTCAGCACGTCGGGGTACGGCGGTCGTCCGGGCGGGCGGCGGGGCATGGCGCGCACCCTAGCAGCGGGCGCGGCCCATTACCCTCCCCCGGGGCCGGAGCCGGTGACGGGCCAGTCGGCGCGGGCTAGGATCGCGCGGCGACGGCGGCAGGCGGATGGCGCGCATGGGCGGATCAGCGGCGAGGATCCGGGTGGCGGGCCGCGCGAGGCGCGCGCGGATGCTCGCGCCTCTCGCCGCCGGCCTGCTCGCCGGCACCGCGCTCGCCGGCGACCTCGAGGTCGCCGTGCTCGACCGCGCCGGGCAGGGCGTCGCCGAGGTCGTGATCACCGCGACCCCGGCCGAGCCCGGCGCGCCGCGGCCACGACCGGCGGCGGTCGCCACCGTCGACCAGCGCCAGCGCGCGTTCGTGCCGCGCGTGCTCGCCGTCGCGGTCGGCACCCGCATCGAGTTCCCCAACAGCGACTCCGTCAGCCACCAGGTCTACTCGTTCTCGCCGGCGCGTCGCTTCCAGCTGCCGCTCTACAAGGGCTCGCCGCACCCGCCGGTGGAGTTCGACCGCGAGGGCCTCGTGGTGCTCGGCTGCAACATCCACGACGAGATGGTCGGCTACGTCTACGTGACGCGCGCGCCGTACTTCGCCACCACCGGCGAGGACGGCCGCGTGCGGTTCCACGACCTGCCGGCTGGCGGCTACCGCGTGGTGGCGTGGGGGCCGCGGGTCGCCGACCCGCCCGCGAGCCTGGTGCGCGAGCTCAGCGTCGCCGCGCACGAGCCGGCGAGCCTCACGCTGCGCCTCGCGCGCGAGCTGCGCGCGCGCCCGGAGCCGCGGCCGCGCGACCCGGACTGGGAGTACTGAGGGTGCGGGGCGCGCTCGCCCTCGCGCTGCTGCTCGCCGCCGCGGGCGCCGCCGCCGACGACCGCCTCGCGCTCACCGGCGAGCTCGACCTGCGGCTCGTGCACGCGAGCGGCGTCGCCTCGTTCCTCGACGGCGGCGTGGGCGTGCTGCGCTACGACCCCGACCACGAGGGCCTGCGGCCCGGGCGCGCGTTCCTCGCGGCGCGCCTGCGCCTCTTCGACACGCTGACGCTGCACACGGTCGCCGACGCCTACGGCGACCACGACCGCCACCCGCTCGACCTGAGCGAGGCCTGGCTGGAATGGCGCCCGTTCCCGGTCTCGGCGCTGCGCTTCAGCGGCCGCTTCGGCGCGTTCTACCTGCCGGCCTCGCTCGAGAACCGCGGCCCCGGCTGGAGCGACGTCTACACGATCACGCCGTCGGCGATCGACACCTGGTTCGGCGAGGAGCTGCGCACGCTCGGCGCCGAGCTCGAGGCGCGCTGGCTCGGCGCGAGCCGCGGCTACCCGGGCGACGTCGGCCTCGTCGCCGCCGCCTATCGCGGCAACGACCCGGCGGGCGTCGTGCTCGCCACGCGCGGCTTCGGGCTCAGCGACCGGCCCTCGACGCTCGCCGGCGGCCTCGGCCGCCCGCCGCTCACGGTGATCCACGAGATCGACGGGCGTACCGGCTACTACGCGGGCCTGAGCTGGCACCACGCCGGGCGCCTGGAGCTGCGGCTGCTGCGCTACGACAACCGCGCCGACCCGGGCGCGGTGTCCTCCGCGGGCGCCGCCTGGGCGACGCGCTTCATCGCGGCCGGGGCGCGCCTCGAGCCGGACGAGCACTGGACGCTGCTCGCGCAGCTGCTCGACGGCGACACCGTGGTCGGGCCCGGCGATGCCCCGGACGACCAGTTCCGGATGGACTTCCGGGCCTACGACGTGCTCGCGAGCCGCACGCTCGGTCGCGCGCGTCTGACGCTGCGCTACGACGACTTCCGCACCCGCCAGCGCAGCGGCTTCTACGGGCCGCCGGCCGACGAGTCCGGGCATGCCTTCACGCTCGGCGCGGCGCTGGCGCTCGGCGAGCACTGGCAGACGGCCCTCGAGTGGATCCGGGTCACGAGCGCGTTCCCGCCGCGCGCGGTGCAAGGCGTCGCGCCCGCGCTCGTCGAGTCGCAGCTGCAGCTCGCGCTGCGCTACCGCCTGCGCGGGTCCTGGTAGCGGGCGCTACGCGGTCGCGGCGCGCAGCTGGCGGTGGCGGCGGTAGGCCACCTCGACGTGGCGGATGCCGGAGGTGCGGCGCGCGACCTCGCGGATCTGCTGCATCAGCCGCTGCAGCACGCGCTCGCCGGAGTAGGCGCCGCCGAACGCATAGTCCTCGGCGACGCCGACGTGCAGCACCGTGATGCGCTCGAAGCTGTCGCGCACGTAGACGACGACGCCGACCGGGCGCGCGCCGCCGCCCTCCTCGTGCACCGCGAACAGGGTCTGCACCTCGTGCACGCCGGCGACCTGCACGTGCAGCCAGCCGCGGTTCTCGATGAGTTCGGGGATGCCGTAGCGCTCGATCGTGGCCTCGATGTCCTCGCGGATGCGGTGCTGGCGCGCGTTGAAGAACAGCAAGGCCTCGAGCTGGCCTCGCATCGTGGCGGGCAGGCGCGACTTGACCGTTATCCGGTACGCCATCGGCTCAGCTCTCCCGTCCGCGCTTGTTCTGATTCGACATAAGGGCCGCCGGCACGCGGTGCCTGGCGCCATCCCGTCGGCCGCCATCCTGCCCCCGGGACGGGCGTCTGTCGAGGGGTCGCGCGGGAGCCGCCGTCCAAAACCGACGCAAGTTCAACGACTTACGCGATGCGCCCACGCCACAGGAGCCCGTGCATCGGCCCGTCGGAGTCGCCGACAAGTCCCGGCTTCGCTTGGATTTTTGACCGGCCTCACAGGTCGGGCGCCACAAAACGTTAACTGTCTCCGCCCTGCAACGGGCGAGTTCGCCAAGGATGGCGGCCGGGGCGGGAACAGCGGGCCGATCAGAGCCGGCGCTCCTGCGGGACGAGCGCGGCGACCGGATGTCGCCGGACAAGGATCACGAATGACCCTGACTCGCGCAGTACGCGCGCCGGCCGTGGCGGCCTCGCGCCCGCCGCGGCCGACACCGGCCGAGGTGATCGTGGTGACCCCCGACGCCTCGCTCGAGGAGGCGCTGCGCGCCGCCGCGCCCGCGACGCCGCTGCGCGCGGTCGCGACCCCAGCCGCGCTCGCGGACCTCCTGATGACCGGCCGCAGCGGCGCGCTCGTGCTCGATGCGCACGCGCTCGGCCCCGCGGCCCTGACCGTCGCGCGCCACCTCGGCGAGCAGTTCCCGGACCTGCCGCTGGTCGCGGTCGGCGACCGCGACGACGAGGCGCGGCTCGCCGCGCTGATCTCCGCCG
>JAFEDP010000274.1 GCA_018241545.1 Pseudomonadota bacterium | reverse complement strand
CAGAAGGGCTCGGTGGTCGAGCTCGCCTTCGCGATCAACCTCGGCAGCATCACCAAGATTCACCGCCGGACCGCCATCGTCGCGCACGTGTCGCGCGGCGGCACCGGCCTTCGGATGGAGAGCTACGCCGGGCGCTGAGGCCCGACGAGCCACGCCAGCGTTCCATGTCGGTGGCGCCGCAGTCGCAAGGCTCGGCGCCTCTTTTATTTGGGGGACCCGCCACGCGCCCCCGAGGAAACCGGATGCCCGCAGGTCCCGCCGCCCCCGCCGACCGCACCTACCGCTACTACGACTTCTGCATGGCGGCGTACGTCTGCGTCCTGCTGTGCGCCAACCTGATCGGGCCGGCCAAGGTCGCCTCGGTGCACCTGCCGGGTCTCGGCGCCACCGACTACGTCGCCGGCGTGCTGTTCTTCCCGATCTCCTACTTCTTCGGCGACATCCTCACCGAGGTCTACGGCTACGGCCGCGACCGGCGCGTGGTGTGGGCGGGGTTCGCGGCCCTCGTGTTCGCGGCCCTGATGGCGACCACCATCGTCGCGCTGCCGCCGGCGGCCTGGTGGCACAACCAGGCCGCGGTCGAGTCGATCTTCGGGTCGACGCCGCGCATCGTCGCCGGCTCGATCACGGCCTTCTGGTGCGGCTCGTTCGTCAACAGCTACGTGCTCGCCAAGATGAAGGTCTGGACCGGCGGCCGCTGGCTGTGGACGCGCACGATCGGCTCCACCGCCTGCGGCGAGCTCGTCGACTCGGTGCTGTTCTACTCCATCGCCTTCTACGGCACCTGGGAGACCGGCCATCTCGTCGACGTCACGCTGCACCAGTACGTGTTCAAGGTGCTGTGGGAGGCGGTGTCGACGCCACTGACCTATGGCGTCGTGGGGTTCCTGAAGCGGGCGGAGAACGAGGACTACTACGACCGCAACACCAACTTCACGCCGTTCTCGCTGCGGACCTAGCTGAGCGCCGCGCAGTAGCGGCGCCAGGCGTCGCGCAGTTCCGCCTCGAGCGCGCGCGCGAAGCGCACCGCGTCCATCAGCGGCGAGCGCTCGAGGCGCCCCCTGAGGCCGGCGCGCAGCGCCGCGAGCCGCGGCAGGTCGGTCGCGAGGCCGACCACCCGCTCCACGAACGCGGCGTCGCTGTCGGCGACGAGCTCGGCGAGCCCGAGCTGCATCAGCTGGCTCAGGCCGCCGCGGCCGACGACGGTCGTGCCGACGCGGGTCACGACCGGCACGCCCATCCACAGCGCATCGAGGCTGGTCGTGTGGCCGTTGTACGGCAGCGTATCGAGGCACAGGTCGATGGCCTCGTAGGTCGCCAGGTACTCGGCGCGCGGCCGGTAGGCGACGAACTCGATCGCCGCGGGCGCCACGCCGCGCGCCGCGATCCGGCCGCGCAGCCGGTCGCGGTAGCGGCCGGGCGGCGCCATCAGCAGGAGCCGCGCGCCCGGCAGCCGCGCAAGCGCCGCCGCCCACAGGTCGAGCGTGCGCTCGCTGAGCTTGCAGGGGTTGTTGAGGCAGCCGAGCGTCACCACGCCGCTCGCCAGCGCCGGCGGCGGCCCGGCCGGCGGCCGGTCGCTCAGCGGGTCGTAGCACCAGAACGTGTCGGGCAGCCGCACGGTGCGCTCGACGTAGTGCGCCTCGGCCCCGGGCGGGTCGAGCCACGGGTCGCTGAGGCGGCAGTCGATCGCGGAGAGGCCGGTGGTGCCGGGATACGCGAGCCAGGCGACCTGCACCGGCGCCGGCCGGCGCGCGAACAGCAGCGGGCGGCCGTTCGCCATGTGCATCGTGAGGTCCACCAGCACGTCGATGCCGTCGGCGCGCACGCGCTCCGCCAGCGCCGCGTCGTCGAGCCGCGCGACGTCGACCCAGCGATCGGCAGCCGCCGCGAGCCGCGCGCTCACCGCGTCCGGGCGCGGCACGCTCGAGTAGCAGACGATCTCGAACGCGCCGTGGTCGTGGTGCTCGAGCAGTGGCACCGTGAACAGCGACTGGCAGTGATCGCGGAAGTCCGGCGACACGTAGCCGATGCGCAGGCGCCGCTCGGGGTCGGGCGTGACCGCCGCCGGCCGCCAGCCGGCGGCGAGCGGCGCTCCGAAGCGCTGATCGAAGCGGCGGCACTCGGCGAGCAGCGCCGCCGGATCGGTCGCCGCGAAGCCGAGCGCGTAGGCGAGGTTGCCGTGGGTCGAGGCCGACGACGGGTCGAGCTCGAGGGCGCGGCGATAGCAGGCGAGCGCGGCGTCGAGGTCGCCGGCGTCCTTGAGGACGCTGCCGAGGTTGTCGTGCAGCGCGGGCTCGCCGCCGTCGACGGCGAGCCCGGCGCGCAGCTGGTCCTCCGCCTCCTCGAGGCGCCCGTGGGAGCGGTACAGGCAGCCGAGGTTGTTGAACGCGACCACCGAGGCCGGCTCCGCGCGCAGCGCCGCCTCGTAAGCCGCCGCGGCGGCGTCCGCCTCGCCGAGCTCGCGGTGCACGTTGCCGAGGTTGTTGAGCGCGGCCGCGTGCGTCGGACGCAGGGCCACGGCCCGGCGGTACTCGGCCGCGGCCTCGGCGAGGCTGCCGAGGCCCTGCAGCGCGATGCCGAGGTTGTAGGCCGCCTCGGCGTTGTCGACGTCGCACTGCGAGGCGTGGCGCAGCACGGCGGCGGCCGCGGCGTACTCGCGCCGGCGGCTGAGCGCGACGCCGAGGTTCACGAGCGCGGGCGTGGCGAGCGGCGCACGCTCCACCGCGGCCTGCAGCAGCGGCAGCGCCTCCTCGCCGCGGCCGGCAGCGTCCAGCAGCGCCCCGAGGTTCGACAGCGTCGCGGCGTCGTCGGGCCGCAGCGCGAGCGCGCGCCGATACGCCGCCTCGGCCGGCCCGGCCTCGCCCGCGAGCTGGAGGCAGTTGCCGAGCCCGACGAAGGCGTCGGCGAGCGCGGGATCGAGGCGGGCCGCCGCTTCGTAGGCGGCGGCCGCGGCCGCGTAGTCGGTGCGCGCCTGGTGCACGGCACCGAGCGCGTAGTGCGCGTCGGCGCGCCCGGGATCCGCGGCCAGCACCGCCCGGTACTCGTGCACGGCCTCGTCCCAGCGGCCGAGCGCCGCGAGCGCGTGACCGAGGCCCAGCCGGTGGCGCAACTCGCCTCCGGATTCGGCGATCGTGGCCGCCATCAGCGGCAGGGCCGCCTCCGGCCGGCCGGCCTGCAGCTCGAGAAGCCCGAGCGCGAAGCGTGCCGCCGGCCCGGCGCCGCGGTCGTCGAGCAGCCCGCAGTAGAGGTCGCGGGCCTGGGCGAGCGCGCCTGCGTGGTGCAGCTCGTGGGCCCGCGCCAGTTGTGGATGGATCGACATCGCGCCCGCCTGCGACCGTGCAGCCGTCACCCGGGGCCCCGGAGTTGCCGCGGGCCAGACGATCCCCTTATCGGCGGCGGCGCGGCGTTCTAGAGTGGACCAGGTCTCAGGTGGCGCGCGACCGGGCGTGGCACGGCAGGCCGTCGGCCGGCCGGTCCCAGGACGGGGCGTCCTCCATCCAGATGTGGTCGGCCGGCGGCGCACGGCCCGGCTCGTCCAGCGTCCCGAGCGTGACGTCGACCTCGTCGGGGCGGCTCGCATTGCGGTACGTCAGCGGCGCGCCGCAGCGGCCGCAGAACTCGCGCCGCACGCCCGGAGAGGACTCGATCGCGGCCGGGGCACCGGCCGTGACGAGAAAATCCCGGCTCGAGACGGTCAGCCAGCCGACCGCGTGGGCGCCCGAGGCGCGCCGGCACGACTCGCAGTGGCACAGCGTCGGCGCGTACAGCCGCGGCCCGCAGCGGTAGCGGATCGCGCCGCACAGGCAGCGGCCGGTCAGCACGTCCTCGTTCATGCTCCCCTCGCCGGCGCGGCGTGCGCGGCCACCCGCTCGTCGACCCACTCGATCCAGTGCCGCACCGGCACGCGCGCCGCGGCGCCGAGGTGCGCGAGACAGCCGACGTTGGCCGACAGGATCTCGGTCGGCTGGCCGGCCTCGAGGGCCGCGAGCTTGCGCGCGCGCAGCTCGCCGGACAGCGCAGGCTCCAGCAGCGAATACGCACCCGCCGAGCCGCAGCACAGGTGCGCGTCGCGCACCGGCACGAGTTCGGCGCCGAGCGCCGCGAGCAGCGCCTCGACCTCCCCGCGCAGCCGCTGGCCGTGCTGCAGCGTGCACGGCGGATGGAACGCGACGCGCGCCGGCGCCGGCACCGCGAGCGCGGCCAGCGCCGCCGACTGCGCACCCAGCCATTGCGCGAGGTCGAGGCAGCGCTCGCTGACGAGGCGCGCGCGATCGGCGTACGCCGGGTCGCCCGCCAGCAGGTGGCCGTAGTCCTTGACGTGCACGCCGCAGCCGGAGGCGGTCATGACCAGCGCCTCGACGCCGGCCTCGAAGTGCGGCCACCACGCCTCGATGTTGCGGCGCGCCGCGTCGCGCGCCCCGGCCGGGTCCGACAGGTGCGCGCGCAGCGCCCCGCAGCAGCCCGCCGCGGGCTCCGCGAAGGCCTCGACGCCGAGCGCCGCGAGCACGCGCGCGGCCGCCCGGTCGACCGCCGGCATCAGCGCATCCTGGGTGCAGGACGTCAGGAAC
>JAFEDP010000273.1 GCA_018241545.1 Pseudomonadota bacterium | reverse complement strand
CGGCGCGCCGGACGTGCGTCGAGCGCCACCAGCAGCGCGCCGGCGGTCAGCGTCGCCGCGAGGCTGACCCCGTACACCCCGACGACCGGCGCGAGGCCGGCGAGCGGCGTGTCGATCAGGCTGTAGCCGAGCGCGAGCCACGGGAAGCCCGACAGGAACCAGCCGCGGAACCACTCGAGCAGCACCCACGCCGCCGGCAGCAGCACGAGCTCGCGCAGCGCGCCGCGCCGCGGCGCGAGCCACGCAACGCCGTAGCCGAGCGCCGCGCAGTAGGCGCCCATGATCGCGACCAGCCCCAGCATCAGCAGCACCGCGAGTGCGAGCGGCGCCTTGCCGAAGACGTGGATGCTGGTATAGAGCCAGTAGGTGCCGGCGAGGTACAGGCCGGCGCCGTAGCCGAAGCCGATCGCGGCGGCGCGCCGCGGCGGCGCGCCGCTCCACAGCAGCCACACGAGCGCGAGGCACCCCGGACCGAGGGGCCACAGGCCGAACGGCGCGAAGGCGAGCGACTGGAGCGCGCCGACCAGCAGCGCGGTCCACGGCGCGAAGCGCGCGAACCGGTCCGCGCGGTCGCCGAGTCGGGCGCGCAGCACCATCAGCCGCCAGCTTCCTCAGGCGGCACCACGTCGCGGGGTGCGGTCACCTTCAGCAGGTCGATGCGGCGCCGGTCGGCGCGTTGCACGCGAAACTCGAAGTCCTCCAGCCGCACGCTCTCGCCGCGCCGCGGCACGCGCCCGAAGCCGTGCGCCACCAGCCCGCCGACGGTGTCGAACTCGGCGTCGCTGAGCTGCGTGCCGAAGTACTCGTTGAATTCGGCGATGCGAGTCAGGGCGCGCACCGTGTACTGGCGCTCCGCATCGCGGCGGATCGGCAGGTCTTCTTCCACGTCGTACTCGTCGGCGATGTCACCGACGATCTGCTCGATGACGTCCTCGATGGTTACGAGCCCGGCGACGCCGCCGTACTCGTCTACCACGATCGCCATGTGGTAGCGGTTCTTGCGGAACTCGCGCAGCAGCACGTTCAGCCGCTTGCTTTCCGGGACGAACACCGCCGGCCGGATGCATTCGCGGATGTCGAAGTCGGCGGCCCCGTTCTCCGCGTAGTAGCGCAGCAGGTCCTTGGCGAGCAGGATGCCGACCACCTGATCGCGATCCTCGCCGATGACCGGGAAGCGCGAGTGGCCGGACTCGACGACGACCGGCAGCAGCTGCGCGACCCCGTCGTCGCGCCCGACGACCGTCATCTGCGAGCGCGGCACCATGATGTCGCGCACATGCAGGTCGCCGACCGCGATCACGCCCTCGAGCATCTCGAGTGCGTCGGCGTCGAGCAGGCCGCGCTCGGCGGCCTCGCGCAGGTCCTCGAGCAGCGCCTCGCGGTCCTGCGGCTCGCCCGACATCTGCTGCTGCAGGCGCCGCAGCCAGCCGCGCCGCAGGCGGCGCTGCGTGTCGTCACTCATCGGCAGCCACCCGGTACGGATCCGCGAAGCCCAGCCGCGCGAGCAGGCGCACCTCGCGTCGCTCCATGCGCCGCGCCTCGTCGTCACGCTCGTGATCGTGGCCGGTCAGGTGCAGCACGCCGTGCACGACCATGTGCGCCCAGTGCGCGGCGCGCGCCTTGCGCTGCGCGCGCGCCTCGCGCGCGACCACCGCGGCGCAGATGGCAAGGTCGCCGAGCGGCGGCGGGCCGCCGCCGGGGCCGGCCGGCGCCGTCCCGGCCGGGAAGCTGAGCACGTTGGTCGGCTTGTCCTTGCCGCGGTACGTGCGATTGAGGCGCCGGCTCTCCGCGGCCGTGACCACGCGGATCGCGAGCGCCGCGCGGCGCGGCCCGGCGGCGGTTGCGGCCCACGCCGCGAGCCGGCGCGCCGACGGCACCCAAGGCCGGCGCGTGCCGTAGCTGACCTCGACCGCGACGCTCACGGCTGCTCCCCGGCGCGCTCGTAGGCCTGCACGATGCGTTGCACCAGCGGGTGGCGCACGACGTCGCGCGAGTCGAAGAACGTGAAGCCCACGCCCTCGACGCCGTCGAGCACCGTGATCACGTGACGCAGGCCCGACACGCGGCTCGAGGGCAGGTCGGTCTGGGTCACGTCGCCGGTCACGACCGCCTTGGAGCCGAAGCCGATGCGCGTCAGGAACATCTTCATCTGCTCGATGGTCGTGTTCTGCGCCTCGTCGAGGATCACGAACGCGTCGTTCAGCGTGCGCCCGCGCATGAAGGCGAGCGGCGCGATCTCGATCACGTTGCGCTCGATCAGGCGCATGACGCGGTCGAAGCCCAGCATCTCGTACAGCGCGTCGTACATCGGCCGCAGGTACGGGTCCACCTTCTGGGTCAGGTCGCCGGGCAGGAAGCCGAGCCGCTCGCCGGCCTCGACCGCGGGGCGCACCAGCACGATGCGGCGCACGCGGTCCGCCTGCAGCGCCTCGACGGCGCACGCGACGGCGAGGTAGGTCTTGCCGGTGCCGGCGGGCCCGACGCCGAAAGTCAGGTCGCCATCGCGGATCTGCGCGAGGTAGCGCAGCTGGTTGGCGCCGCGGCCGCGGATCTGGCCGCGGTGCGTGTGCACGTGCACCTCGTCGGCCGGCGCCGCCGCGCCGGCGCCGCCCATGCCCGTCTCCTGGATCGCGAGGTGCACGTCGTGCGGCGCGAGGCCGCGGTCGGCGCGCGCGTACAGGCGCTCGAGCACGCCGGCGGCGGCCTCGGCGCGCTCGCCGAGGATCCGGAAGCGGTTGCCGCGGCGGTGCACCTGGACGCCGAAGCGCGACTCGACCTGGCGCAGATGCTCGTCGAGCGGCCCGCACAGGGCCGCGAGTCGGTCGTTGTCCGCGGGCTCGAGGACCAGCTCGCGGGCGGGCGCGGGGGTGCTCAAGCGGCGCGGCCGGCGGTCGGCGCGGGCGCGCCGGCCTCGCTGAGCCGCCCGCGAAGCGAGTTCGGCAGTGCCTCGGTGACGGTGACGTCGGCGAAGTTCCCGATCAGCGACGCCGGGCCGTCGAAATTGACCCAGCGGTTGCACTCGGTCCGGCCCGCGAGCTGGCGCGCGTCGCGGCGCGCGGGCCGTTCGACGAGCACGCGCTGCACGGTGCCGACGAGGCTGCGACTGCGCGCGGCCGCGAGCGCGTTCAGGCGCTGCTGCAGCACCTCGAGGCGGCGCAACTTGGCCGCCTCGTCGACGTCGTCCGGCAGCGCCGCGGCCGGCGTGCCGGGACGGCGGCTGTAGACGAAGCTGAACGACTGGTCGAAGCCGACCTGGTCGATGAGGTCGAGCGTGGCCGCGAAGTCTCGCTCGGTCTCGCCCGGGAAGCCGACGATGAAGTCGGAGGTCACGGCGATCCCCGGACGCGCCTCGCGCAGGCGGCGGATCTTCTGCTTGTACTCGAGCGCGGTATAGCCGCGCTTCATCGCGGCGAGGATCCGGTCCGATCCCGACTGCACCGGCAGGTGCAGGTGACTGACCAGCTTCGGCACCCGCGCGTAGGCCGCGACCAGCCGGTCGCTGAATTCGACCGGGTGCGAGGTCGTGAAGCGGATGCGCTCGATGCCCGCGATCGCCGCGACGTGCTCGATCAGCAGCGCGAGGTCGCCGGTCTCGCCGTCGCCCAGGTCGCCGTCATAGGCGTTGACGTTCTGGCCGAGCAGCGTCACCTCGCGCACGCCCTGCGCCGCGAGCGCGCGCACCTCCTCGAGCACCTGCGGGAACGGCCGGCTGATCTCCTCGCCGCGCGTGTACGGCACGACGCAGAAGCTGCAGTACTTGCTGCAGCCCTCCATGACGGAGACGAAGGCGGTCGCGGCGGTCGCCCCGGGCCGCGGCAGCTCGTCGAACTTCTCGTTCGCGGGAAAGCTGACGTCGACCTGGGGCCGGCCGGTGCGGCGCACCTCGGCGAGCAGCTGCGGCAGGCGGTGCAGCGTCTGCGGCCCGAACACGACGTCGACGAACGGCGCGCGCGCGAGGATCGCCTCGCCCTCCTGGCTCGCGACGCAGCCGCCCACCCCGATCAGCAGCCCCGGCCGGCTGCGCTTCATCTCCGCGTACACGCCGAGGTAGGAGTAGACCTTGTCCTCGGCCTTCTCGCGGATCGAGCAGGTGTTGAGCAGCACGACGTCAGCCCGGGCCGGATCGTCGGTGAGCTCGAGTCCTTCGGCGCAGCGCAGCACGTCCACCATCCGGGTGGAGTCGTACTCGTTCATCTGGCAGCCGAAGGTCTTGAGGTACAGCAGTCCGGGCATGGGACGCGCGCACGGGGGAAAAAAGTAAGCGTACCGCGTCCGCCGGGTGGCCGGAAGGCGGCGCGCCGACCGCCCCGGCTCGAAACTCTTTCCGATCAGTAACTTGCGAGACGCGGCCTAGAACGGAATGTCGTCGTCGAAGCTGTCGTCCTTGGACCCGGAGTGCGCCGGCGCCTGGGCGAACTCGTCCGCCGGCGCCGGCTCGCGCCGGCCGCCGCCCGAGCCGCCACCGCCGCCGCCGCCGCCGGATGCGCCGCCCCGGCCGCCGAGCATCTGCATCTCCTGGGCGACGATCTCGGTCGTGTACCGGTCGTTGCCGCTCTTGTCCTGCCACTTGCG
>JAFEDP010000272.1 GCA_018241545.1 Pseudomonadota bacterium | reverse complement strand
GCCGCGGCGAGCGCAGCGCAGTCCGCCGAGCGCTGCCGGCACGCGCCCGAGCCCGGGCTGGACCGCGCCGCGCTCTCGGCGGCCCTGTACGCCTGCTTCGAGCACTACGGCAACCACCTCGACTTCGAGGGCCGGCGCATCGCGCGCACGACCGCGCTCGAGCTGCTGCAGCAGCTCGATGCGCCGGCGCGGCGGCGCGCGGTGTTCGACGCGTTCGCGCCGCTGTGGTCGGTGCTGGTCCCCGCCGGCGGCGGGCCCGGCCCGTACCAGCGGCTGCTGGCGCTGACCGCCGCGGAGCAGGCGGCCGGCGGGCGGTCGCGCATCGAGGAGGCCGCGCGCACCGTCGGGGCCACGCCGGAGGAGGTCGAGCGCTGGCTGGTCGCGGTGCTCGACCGCTGGCGCGCGGCGACCGAGGGTACGCCGGTCGAGCCCTGGGACTACTGGCACGCCCACACCGGCGCCAGCCGCGCGCTCGACCCGGAGGTCGGCAGCGAGCGGATCCCCCGCCTGACCCGCGAGTTCTACCGCGACCTCGGCGCCGACCTCGACACGCTCGGCGTCCGGCACGACCTCGCGGTGCGCCCGGGCAAGGCGCCGCTCGCCTACGCCGACTTCGAGCGCATCGGGCGGCGGGTCGACGGCCGCTGGCGGCCGGCGCGCGCGCGCGTCTCGGCCAACGTCGAGCGCGGCGGCCTGTTCGTGCTCAACGAGATCGTGCACGAGGACGGCCACGCGGTGCACATGGCGGCCGTGCGGGCGCGGCCCGCGTTCTTCGACCTCGGCGACGACCTGTTCGTCGAGGCGTTCGCCGACGTCACCTCCTGGAGCGTCGCCGAGCCCGCCTGGCAGCGCCGCTACCTCGGCCGCGCCGCCGAGGAACGCGGCTCGCTCGAGGCGCTGTACGCGAGCGTCGTGCTCGACGTCGCGTGGGGCCTGTTCGAACTCAGGATGCTGCGGGCCCCGGACTCGAACCCGAACGCCGTCTGGACCGAGATCACCAGCCGCTACCTGCACGTCGTGCCGCACCCGGAGCTGCCCTGGTGGGCGCTGCGCGTGCAGCTCGTGGACCTGCCGGGCTACATGATCAACTACGGGCTCGGCGCGGTGCTGACGGCCGACCTGAGGCGGCGCACCCGCGCCGCGATCGGGCCGTTCGATGCGGGCAACCGGCGCTGGTACGCATGGACCTCGCGCGAGCTGCTGCGCTTCGGCACCGAGGTGCCGACGCCGCAGCTGCTGCGGCGCTTCCTCGGCCGGCCGGTGTCGAGCGCGGCGCTGCTCGATGAGCTCGCGCGCATCGGCCCGGCGGCGGCGGGCGCCGCCGGGCGCTGACGGCGCTCAGCGCCGCGGGCCGGCCAGCGCTTCCTTGAGGCTGAGCTCGACGAGCGCCACCGCCTCGTCGACGTCGGCCTCGCTGATCATCAGCGGCGGCATGAAGCGCACGGTGCTCTGGCCGCAGGACAGCAGGATCAGCCCGTTGTGGTACGCGCGGGTCACGAGCGCATCGAGCGCCTGCACCTCCTCGAGCAGCACCGCGTCCGCCTCGTGCGGCAGGAAGGTGCCGGCCGGAACCATCGCGGCCTCAGCCATCGCCGCCGCCAGTGCCGCGCCCGAGCTCGGCGGCGACGCGTGCGACGAACGCCGCCGGCAGCGCGAAGCGCAGCGTGCCGTCGGGCATGTCGACCACGACCTGCGTGGTCTGGGCGCGCGCCACGCGCTCGCCGGTGGCGACGTCCGTGATCAGGTAGTTGATGACGAGCCGGCTCTCCCACTCGATCAGCTCGGCGCGCACGCGCAGCCGGTCCCGATAGCGGCTGACGCGCAGGTACTTCACCTGCAGCTCGACGATCGGCCAGCCCTCGCCGGCGGCGATCATCACGTCGAGGCCGTGGCCGAGGCGGTCCATCAGCGCCCAGCGCGCGTTCTCGAGGTACTTGGCGTAGTGGCCGTGCCAGGCGATGCGCGCGAGGTCGACGTCGTGGAACGGCACCTCGACCTCGACCTCGACCGGCAGCACGCCGCGCTTACGCATGGGACGGGCTCGCGGCGCGCCGCCGGCGCGCCAGCAGCCGCGGCAGCCGCGCCAGCATGCCGAGGAACAGCCGTGCGTGCACGCGCGTGATCAGCGCGTTGTCGAGCACCAGGCGGAAGTGCGACACGCCGTCGGCCGGGTAGGCGACGCGCGTCGGGATCCACACCATGCGCAGGCCGCGCCAGTGCAGCCGCACCAGCACCTCGATGTCGAAATCCATGCGCGCGCCGGGGTGCTCTTCGTCGAGCATCGCGAGCGTCGCCTCGAGCGGATAGATTCGGAAGCCGCACATCGAGTCGCGCACCTCGAGCGACAGCGTGTTGAGCCAGACCAGCACGTGCGTCAGGTAGCGGGCGTAGAAGCGCAGCCGCGGCATGGACTCATCGAAGCTCGGCAGGCCGCAGACCACGGCCGCCGGGTCCGCGGCCGCCGCGGCCAGGAAGCGCGGCACGTCGGCGATCGCGTGCTGGCCGTCGGCGTCGACCTGCAGCGCGTGCGTGTAGCCGGCGGCGCGCGCGGCGCGCAGCCCGTCGGCGACCGCCGCGCCCTTGCCGCCGTTGACGGCGCGCCGCAGCAGCCGCGTGCCGGGCGTCGTGGCCGCGCAGGCGGCGAGCGCCGCGGCGCAGGCCGGCGAGGAGCCGTCGTCCACCAGGATGCACGGCAGGTGCGCGGCGTCGAGCGCCGCGACCACGGCACCGATCGCGCGCTCGTGGTTGTAGACCGGGACCACGGCGCACACCCGCACCGCGTGGGGCGCCGCGCTCATGCGCCGCCGCCCAGCCACGCGCCCTCGGCGTGCAGCCCGTGCGCGGACTCGTAGCGGAACGCGAGCTGCGCGGCGTCGGGCGCGCACTCGAGCCGGAGCCGGTAGGCGGGCCCGGGCTGCACGATGCGCCGGAACTTGAACGCGCGCGCCGCCTGCGCGCCGTGCGTCCAGCCCACGTGCTCGGCTGCGAGCGCCGCCGCCCAGCCCGCCAGCATCGCTCCCGGCACGATCGGCACCGTCGGGAAGTGGCCGGCGAAGATCGCGAGCTCGAACGGCACCTCGAGCGTCAGCGTCGCGGCGCGCGCGTCGTGGCGCTCGACGCCGAGCACGCGCGGCCCGAGCGCCGCGACCGGCGCCGCCTGCGGCGCGGGCAGCGCGCTCACAAGCTGCACGGACTCCGCCGCCACGCCCTGCGCCCGCGCCCACGGCGCCACCGCGGCCTGGAAGCCGCGCCAGCCGGCCTGCCGGCAGAGGCGCGCGCCGGCCGCGGTCGGCACGACGAGGCACCCGGCCGCGACGCGGCGGAACTCGGCGACGTACTCCTGGCCCGCGGGCGTCGGGGTGGCGGCGGACGGCATGGCGATCGGCTCAGGGCAGCGGCGGCCCGCCGGGCGCGACGGATGCGCTCACTGCGCGACCATGCGCTCGATGACGGTGACGAGGTCGCCGATCGTGCGGACCGAGCGGAACTCGTCCGGGGAGACCTTCTTGCCGGTATAGCGGCGGATCTGGTCGATCAGGTCGACCGCGTCGATGCTGTCGATCTCCAGGTCCTTCGACAGCTGGGCCTCGGGGGTGACGCGGGCGGGATCGACCTCGAAGAACTCCGACAGCACGCCGCGGATGTGCGCCAGGATCTCCTCCCGTGTCGTCATCAGGTCGTCCTCTCCCCGTCTAGCTCCTCTCTTAAATTATACGGGACTCAGGCGGCCTCCACAGCGCCGGGACGTCCGAGGCGCTCGCCGAAGTGGCGGACCAGGTGCTCATTCAGGGCCCGCGCGGCGATCGGCGGGGGCCCGGCCGCGGCGAACGGGCCCAGGTCGATGTCGGCCCCGACCTCGAGCGCGAAGTGCGGCCGCCGCCACGGGATCCGGTACCACGGCGCGTCCTTGGTCAGGGTCGTCGGCGTCACCGTGATGTACACCGGCGTCAGGCTGCGTGCCGCCCGGATCGCGACGGCGGCGGCACCGCGGTGGAAGCGGAACGGCTCGCCCGGCGTCGTGCGCGTGCCCTCCGGGAACATGATCAGCGCCTGGCCCTCGCGCAGCGCCTCGGCCGCGCCCTCGATCATGCGGTCGGTCGGGGCGTTGGGGACGTAGCCGGCGGCGGTGACCACCCCGCCGGTGAAGGGGTTGCTCCAGAGGGCCGACTTGACGACGCAACCGGGACGGCGCGCGAAGCCGATCAGGAACACCACGTCGATCAGCGACGGGTGGTTGGCCAGGATCAGCTGCCCGGGCTGGCCGAGCCGCTCGGCGCCGCGGAACTCGTAGCTCAGCACGCCGGTGCGGCGCATGAAGCCGATGAAGCCGCGGAAGCACGCGCTGACCACCGCCCGGCCGATCGCGGCGCGCCGGCGGCGCGCCAGCGGCACCAGCCGCCCGAGCGGGAAGACCACGACGCCGAGCACGATGCCGACCAGCCCGAACAGTGTGAAACTGGCCGCCGTGCCCAGAAAGCGCCATGCAAAGAAGTCGCGCCTGCGCTCCACCACCGGCCCCGCCGTCGCCCGCCCCGCGCGGCCGATGATCGCAGGATCGGCGGCGCGGCGCACCGCGCGCGCCGCCGTC
>JAFEDP010000271.1 GCA_018241545.1 Pseudomonadota bacterium | reverse complement strand
GCTGCTGCTCGCCGAGGGCGGCATCCCGCACCGCGTGCGGCGCGTGCGCCTCACCGCCGGCGAGCAGTTCACGCCGCAGTTCCTCGCGATCTCGCCGAACAACAAGATCCCGGCGATCGTCGACCACGCCCCCGCGGACGGCGGCGCGCCGACCGCGGTGTTCGAGTCGGGCGCGATCCTGTGGTACCTCGCCGGCAAGTACGGCTGGGGGCTGCCGGCCGGCGAGCGCGACCGGCTCGAGGTGCTGCAGTGGCTCTTCTGGCAGGTGGGCGGCCTCGGGCCGATGGCCGGACAGCTCGGTCACTTCGCCGCGCACGCGGCCGAGCCCGTGCCCTACGCGCTCGACCGTTACCGGCGCGAGGTCTCGCGGCTGTGTGCGGTGCTCGATCGCCGCCTCGACGGGCGCGACTTCCTGGTCGGCGACTACTCGATCGCCGACATCGCCTGCTACCCGTGGCTGGTACCGCACGCGGCGTTCGGCATCGACCTCGGCCAGCATCCGCGCCTGCAGCGCTGGTACGCACGGATCGCCGCGCGACCGGCGGTCGTACGCGCGTACGAGGGGGTCGCGGACGTCTACGCCGCGGGGGCTTCGCGGCTCGATGCCGAGGCGCGCCGGATGCTGTTCGGCGCGACCGCGGCCGTCGCCACCGCTTCGGAGCGCACATGACGACCGCCGATCCGGTCGTCGACACCGACGCACTCGCCTGGATCCCGCTGCGGCCCGGGGTCGCATTCCGGCCGCTGCGCTTCGCGCGCGACGGCTACACGCTGCAGCTGCGCGTCGAGCCCGGGGCGATCATCGGGCGGCATCGGCACACGGGCGAGGTCCATGCGTACACCGTCAGCGGCGCCCGTGAGCTGATCGAGGCGGGCACGGTGGCGGGCGCCGGCAGCTACGTGTACGAGCCGCCCGGAAACGTCGACAGCTGGCGATGCGTGGGCGCGCAGCCCTGCATCGTGCAGATCACCCTGACCGGGCGGGTCGAGTACCTCGACGCGCACGGCGCGGTCGAGGCGCACTCCGACAGCGACACGGCGCGCGGCGCCTACCTCGACTGGTGCCGCCGCACGGGCATCGCCCCGGCGAGCACACTCGGCCTCGCCCCGGACGGCAGCCTAGCGACCTAGCGGCGCGCTTCGCGCGGCGGCAACCCTCTGCAACAATGCGGCTCCCGCCGCCCGCCGCAGGAGCGATCAACATGCGTCCCGTCATCCCGCGCGCCGCCGTCCTCGCGGTGGTGCTGCTCGCGAGTGCCGCCGCCGCAGGCGCCGGCGAGGTGCCCGCGGCCGTGTATCGCGACCCGCCACGGGACCGCGCGCACCCGGCGTCGATGGCGGTGCTGCACGTGCCGAGCGGCGGCGTCGAGATCAACGGCGTCGCCTACCTGCCGGCGGGAGCGGGTCCGCACCCGGCGATCGTGATCTGCCACGGCCTGCCCGGCAACGAGAAGAACCTCGACCTCGCGCAGGCGGTGCGCCGGGCGGGCTGGACCGCGGTGACGTTCAACTACCGGGGCTCGTGGGGCAGCCCGGGCCGGTTCAGCTTCATGGGCAACCTCGACGATGCCGCTGCGGTGCTCGCCTACCTGCGCGACCCGGGGCACGCGCGCGAGTTGCGGATCGACCCGTCGCGGATCGTCATCGCCGGCCACAGCATGGGCGGCTGGGTCGCGGCCATGACCGGCGCCCGCGACGGCTCGCTGGCCGGCACGATCCTGATCTCGGCCTGGGACCCGGCGGCGCCGCAGTCGCACGAGCACGCGGTCGAGCTGATGGCGGACAACCACGAGACGCTCGCCGGCGTGACGCCCGAGGACATGGCCGCCGAGCGCGAGGCGCACGTCAGCGAGATGGCGCTGGGCGCGACGGCCGCCGGTCTCGCGACCCGGCCGCTGCTCGTGCTGAGCTCGGACGACGGGCTCGCGCCGGGGACCGACGCGCTGGTGGCGGCGGCGCGGGCGCATCCGGGCGCGCGCGTGACGGCCGTCCACGTCGCGACCGACCACGGCTGGTCGGACCGGCGCATCTCGCTCGAGTCGGCGGTGATCCGATGGCTCGGGACGCTGCGCTGAGCGCGGCCCCCCCGGCCGGCCCGGCGCCCGCCGCCGCGACCGACCTCGAGCCCATTGCGGTGCTCTACCACGCCGTGTGGCACGAGACGCACGCGCGCTTCCTGCCCTGGCCCGAGGCGACGCGGCGCGACCTTGCGTTCTTTCGCGAGCGCGTGCGCCCGTGGCTGCACTGCACGCGCATCGTGCGCGCCGGGAACGCGTTGGCCGGATTCGTGACCTGGCACGACGACCTCGTCGCGCAGCTCTACGTCGTGCCCGCCGCGCGCGGCGCGGCAGTGGCGGGGCCGCTGCTGCAGGCGGCCGAGGCGGCGATCGCCGCCGCCGGCTTGGGCGAGGCGCAGTTGCTGTGCGTGGTCGGCAACGAGCGCGCCCGGCGCTTCTACGAACGCTGCGGCTGGGAGCACCGTGGTCGCTGCTGGCAGGCGTTCGGCACCGACGGCGACGCGGTCGTGCCGTACTGGCGCCTGTCGAAGACCCTCATACCGGCCTGAACCGCTGCTTGCTACGATCCGCGGCCAGTTCCCGCGGAGTGCTGCGATGACCCCCGTGCTGCGCCTTGCCCTCGTGACCGTGTTACTCGGACTCGCTGCCTGCGCCCAGAAGCCGCCGCCGGCAACGACGGCTTCCGCGGCCCCGACGGCGAACGCCGCCGACGAGGCCGCCATCCAGGCGGCGGCCGACTCCTGGAACACCGCCTACAACGCCGGCGAGGTCGACAAGATCGTCGCGCTCTACACCGTGGATGCCGTGCTGATGCCTCCGGACGCACCGCTCGCGAAAGGGCAGGCCGCGATCCGCGATTACCTGTCAAAGGACGTCGCCGCGGCGCGCGCCGCGGGCACCACGGTACGGGATGCCGGCGGGACGATCGGGTTCACGGGCGACCTCGGCTGGCATGCCGGCCGTTTCGTCGCCGTCGATCCCTCCGGCAAGACGGTCGCGAGCGGCAAGTACACCGAACTGTGGCGCAAGGTCGATGGCCGCTGGCTGATGATCCGCGACATCTGGAACAACGACGTCGCGCCGACGGCGCCGGCGGCGCAGTAGCGCCGCCACCGGTCATCGACGCGGGCGAGGCGGGCGTTGCGGCCACCCCGCACCGCCTCGCGGGCGCGCTCACTCGACGGGGCGCCCCGGTTTGTCGGCGTCCGCGCGCGGTGCGGACGGATGCTCAACCGGGTCGGCGACCGTCAGCCACTGCTCGGGCTCCAGGAAGTGCGCCATCGTCCCGTCCTGCCAGCGCACGACGATCCCGCGGTGGAGACCCGGGAAATGTTCCAGTGAATCAGCGGCGTAGGCACGCCGATCGAGCACGGCCACGACCTCGCCCAGCAGGCGGTGATAGCGGACCCGGACGCCGACCCGGAGCAGCTCGCGACGTTGCCCCCATCTCGAGGGCGGGCTTTGACCCAGGCCTGCGGCATGATCGGAACGCATCCTTGCCGAGTCTCCGCAGCAGGCCGGCCCGCCGCCCGAAGCCGCCAGCGGCGCGGGGCGTTCCCTTGCCCCGCACCCGGCGGCGTGCAGATCCTCGGCCCGAGTCCGCGATCGGCGGCGGGCCCCTCGCTTGAACTCTGTCGCGAGGAGCGCGGCGGTCTCAGCGCCGGCAAAGCGCGGTGCGCACGCCTGCGGCCTCGCGCGCGCAGCTATACTGAGGCGATGGCAGCGAGCGATGAAGCGGTCGTCGCGGAACCGGCGGTGGCGCGTACTGCGACGCCGGGTGCGCCGGTCACGGACCCGGTCAGCCATCTCGCCGAGGTCTACCGCGACTTCCCCGGGCTGCGCGCGCTGATCCTGCGGCGCGTCCGCGATCCGGAGATCGCCGCCGACATCCTGCAGGACGCCGCGGTCACGACGCTGCAGAAGCTCAAGAGCGGCGACGTCGCGCGACCCGAGCAGGTCGGCGGCTACCTGTATCGGGTCGCGCTCAACCACCTGCGCAACTATCGTCGCCGCGATCGCGTCGCGCGGGCGGTGGCCGATGGTGCCGGCGAGGAGCCCGCGACCGCAGACGGCGCCGTCGAGTCGGTTGACCGGCACCGCTGGATGCAGCTCGCGCGCGAGGTGCTCGCCGATCTGCCCAATCGCCGCGACCGGGAACTGCTGGTGCGGTTCTACCTCGAGGACGAGGACAAGCAGCGGCTCTGCGCCGAGCTCGGGCTCACCGAGGAGCACTTCCACCGCGTGATCTTTCGCGCGCGCAACCGCTTCCGCGAACTGCTCGCAGCGCGCGGCCTCGGCCGCGCCGACCTGCTGTCCGTCGTCGTCGCGGCGCTCGGGCTCGCGACCGCGGCCGGCGTGCCGCCAGACCCGCCGGCGACGGGAACGCCGGGCGCATGGCCGATGCGAGGTGCCCCATGACGACCGCCATCCGCGACGTCGAGTCGCTGCGGCAGTACCTCGCCGGGCGCCTCTCGGCCGGCGAGGCCGACGCCTTCGAGGCGCGTCTCGCCGCCGAACCCTCGCTGGTCGCGGAACTGGAGGACGCGCTGCGGCTGCGCGAGGGTCTCGCCCT